>DJXP01000004.1 GCA_002449785.1 Clostridiales bacterium UBA7001 | reverse complement strand
TATTAATATTACTTTATTCTCTATGCAATTTAACTATATAACCATTATCTATTAACTATTAATGGAACTTTTTTGCATTTTTTCTTGACAAATGTTAATAATACCATTATAATTATATTTGCAAATATTTATGGCGAGGTAGCTCAGTTGGCTAGAGCATCCGGTTCATACCCGGCAGGTCGAGAGTTCGAATCTCCCTCTCGCTACCAAGAAATCCTTAGAATCGCAAGGTTTTGAGGATTCTTTCTTTATCTGAGAAAATCTGAAAAACGCTAAAATGGGTTGTCTTAGGCAACCCATTTCAATTTTTTTAGCATGTAAATCTCTCAAACCCTCTCAAAATCTCTCAGTTACTTTCAACTTTTATACCAAAATACGTACCAAAATTTAGATCATTTTTTAAACTTGGTAACAAAACACTTACCTACCACCTATTTTTTGTTAAGTAAAATTCATCAAACCTTTTATTTATATGCTTTGTATTGCTTTTACAAAAATATAAGTATATATAAACTCAAATATAAGATTCGCGAAAAAAACACACCCTAATGTGAATAAAGGAGTGAAAACTATTATGGATAATGAAAACAAAAAAGGAAACAATTTTAAAAATTAAAAGGGACTTTTTTATAGTCCCTTTTAATATGTTATATAATGAAATATGCTATATGACTATCTTCCTCTCGCTAATTTTATTCTAGTCTACCTATTTCCACCTGGACCATCCTCTTGATTATTTGGAGCAGTTAATGTAGAAACATCACTTTTGTCCTTGACTTTTTTTCTTTCTAAAGCATTATTGAATAAGCTAATAATTTCTGTTCTTCTATCAG
Source organism: Clostridiales bacterium UBA7001 (assembly GCA_002449785.1). Classification (GTDB taxonomy): domain Bacteria; phylum Bacillota; class Clostridia; order TANB77; family CAG-508; genus Scatovivens. The sequence continues at coordinate 107,887 of DJXP01000004.1, read as the reverse complement.
AAGAAATTGTAGATAATCGTTTAATAAGGCTTTTCATTTGCATTGTTGTTTCTATATTAGATGGAACCGAGAAAAATTCTGTAATTTCTTGTACTACATTTTCTAAATCATTCTCATCCTTATTTCCTAGAGCTTCTCTTAAAGCTTTCATAATAATTGCTTCTCTTGTGCTATCATTCATTTTACCATGTATTTGTTCAGATATTCTTCTTTTTTTAATTGCAGATAGTTTTTTTCCAAAACACTTTTCTATTTCATTTATAAGTGCTGTCTCTTCATCAAAAGATATTCCTTCCATTTGTTTTGATTTAGGTATAATTATAGGCTCTTCTTTACTATAACATCTCCTTCCTATATCCCTACCAAACTCAGAAATAAAATGAATTCTAAATTCTTTTTTATCAAATCTATCTTTTTTTGTTCCTCTTTCAGCTGAAATTTTCTTAAATTCTTTATCTACTAGATCATCTATACCATCTTCCCATAATTTAGAATATGGAATTACTTCTGTAAAAGTATATATCATTGTTGATTTCCTATTGTCATCATAATAGTTTTCAGCCATTTTTCGAGCTATTACTCTTTCAGCAAGCGACGTAATATCAAAATCAACAGAATTTTCTCTAACAAGTTCTTGAAGATCTTTTATGCTTCTAACAACCTGGTCATCTCTTTTAGATTTACAACTCTTATATATTCTTTCGATTTCACTTTTAATATTATTTTTAAATATTTCCTCATCATCAACACTTCTAATTAGCAAAAATCTTTGATCATTTGAAAATGCATCTTTATCACGCAATAAAGAATCTATTATTTCATCAGGGACCGTAGAATCACTTTCTTCAACTGCTTTTGTAATAGCAGAATTGGCAATATTTGGGTCTTCAGTAATTCTGTGTGTTAATTTTTTTGTAACTTCATCTGGCATTTCTTCTGCATCAATAACAGCTTGAAGCATTATTCTTGCAGTTATATTTGGGTTTGCACTTTCATTTATAGCTCTCATAATTTCTTTTACTATTGGGTTTTCAGGATTGCTTTCTCCGCTTTCAACCTTTTTAGAATAATCTTCTGTAAGTTTTTCTACAAGTTCTTCTGGTGTTTTTTCTCTTTTTTTTATCTTATCAATTAAATCTTTTAATGCCAATTTTTTTCTCCTATCTTCAATAACATTTATAAACACTTATATTTTAGCATTTTATACTTTATTTATCAACAAAAAAAGAAAAATTAATTGATACTATTTACAATTAATTTTTCTTCATTTGTACTATAAATTTTCAATAAAATTAATTATATTTGAAGCATTTACTACTTTATCGTATCCATCATCATTAATTTTAATAAGTGTAGGTGCAGACATTATATCATATTTTTCTGTTAAATCTAGCATTTCTTCTGCATCTATAAACTCATAAACTACATTTTTTTCATTTAATTTTTGTTTTGCTATTTCACAATTTGGACAAGTCTTTGTTCCAAATAATAAATATCCTTTAACTTTATTATTTGTTTTTGCTTTTCCTTTTATCTCTATATTCTGCTTTTCTTCTTTAAGATTATTATCTTTACTGCTTTGAGTTTTTTCTTTTGTATCATTACACTCTTTTTGACCATTTATTTTATATTCCTTACGCATTTCAAATTCTTTTGTTTTACCATCATTCCAATTGTTCACAGGTCTATAATAACCAGTTATTCTAGAATATATTTCAGTCGTTTCTCCACATTTTGGACATTTTTTTACTTCACCTACAATATATCCATGATTTTTACATACAGAATATGTTGGAGACATTGTATAATATGGCAATCTGTAGTTTTCTGCAATCTTTTTAACAAGCATGCTACATGACTTCCAATCTGGAATTCTCTCTCCTAAAAATACATGGAAAACAGTTCCAGATGTATATAATGTTTGAAGTTCATCTTGAATATCTAATGCTTTAAATAAGTCATCTGTATATCCTACTGGTAAATGTGAACTATTAGTATAGTAAGGTGTACTATCATCAGAAGCTGTAATAATGTTTGGATATAGCTCTTTATCCTTTTTAGCTAAACGATATGATGTAGATTCAGCAGGAGTAGCCTCTAAATTATATAAATCCCCATATTTTTCTTGATAATCAGATAGCCTTTCTCTCATAAAATTTAAAGTTTTTTTAGAAAACTCTAATGCTTCCTTTTGGCTTAAATCTTTTTTAATCCAATTAGCATTTAAACATGCTTCATTCATTCCAACTAATCCAATTGTAGAGAAATGATTGTCCAAAGTTCCTAAATATCTTTTTGTATATGGATATAGTCCTTCATCAAGTAATTTAGATATAACATTTCTTTTTATCTTCAATGATCTTGCTGCGATATCCATTAAATTAGAAAGTCTTACATAAAAATCTTTTTCATCTTTTGCTAAATATGCTATTCTTGGCATATTTATAGTTACTACACCAATTGAACCAGTTGATTCACCTGAACCAAAAAATCCTCCACTCTTTTTTCTTAATTCTCTTAAATCTAATCTCAATCTGCAACACATAGAACGGACATCACTAGGTTCCATATCTGAATTAATATAATTTGAAAAATAAGGTGTTCCATATTTTGCAGTCATTTCAAACAATAATTTGTTATTTTCTGTTTCTGAGAAGTCAAAATCTTTAGTTATTGAATATGTTGGAATTGGATATTGAAATCCTCTACCATTTGCATCTCCTTCAATCATAATTTCAATAAATGCTTTATTAACCATGTCCATTTCTTTTTGGCAATCTTTATATTTAAAATCTTGCTCTTTTCCACCAACAATAGCATTTAATTCTGCTAAATCATTAGGTACAGTCCAATCAAGTGTTATATTTGAAAATGGTGCTTGTGTTCCCCAACGAGATGGAGTATTTACGCCATAAACAAAAGATTGTATAGCTTGTTTTACTTGCTTATAAGATAGATTATCAACTTTTACAAATGGTGCCAAATAAGTATCAAATGATGAGAATGCTTGTGCACCAGCCCATTCATTTTGCATTATTCCTAAAAAATTAACCATTTGATTTGTAAGAGTAGATAAATGTTTTGCAGGTGCTGAAGTAATTTTTCCTGGTATTCCACCTAGTCCTTCTTGAATAAGTTGTTTTAAACTCCATCCAGCACAATATCCTGTAAGCATTGATAAATCATGAAGATGAAAATCACAATTTCTATGGCAATCAGCAATTTCTTTATCATAAATTTCAGAAAGCCAATAATTTGCAGTAATAGCGCCACTATTATTTAAAATAAGTCCACCTACTGAATAAGTAACAGTTGAATTTTCTTTAACTCTCCAATCTTCAACTTTTAAATAACTATCTACAACGTTTTTATAATCTAGTACAGTAGATTTTACATTACGTAATTTTTCATGTAAATTACGATATAATATATATGCTTTAGCAACATCGACATAATCACCTTTAATTAATACGCTTTCAACACTATCTTGAATATCTTCAACACTAATTATATTGTCTTTAACTTTGTTTTCAAAATCTGATGTAACTTTAATTGCTAAAAAATCAATCATATCATCATCATAGTTTTTTTCTGAAGCTTCAAAAGCTTTTTTCATTGCATTTGAAATTTTTGTTATTTCAAAATTTACAACTTTACCATTTCTTTTTCTTACTTTGTACATTTTCTACTCCTTTTCTATCCCTCGGATATAAACATTTTTGTATTTTTTTAATATTTCATTCCAAAATAATAATTTTTCTTCAGGTATTTCATTTAGATTTTTATCTAGTACATTTTTACTTTTTTTAAAATTTTGCAAATAATAATTACTATCTCCAATAAGACCTATTATTTCAAGAATATCTTGTAGATTATGATGCTCATTAATTATAGTAGTTCTAAATTCATAATCAACTTTATTTTGCTTTAATAAATTAATACTGTCTAAAATATTTTTCATATTTAAATTAACTATACCAGATGTATAATCATATTTCTTGGCAATATTTTTAATATCCATTGCTACATAATCAACTAATTTATTTTCTATTAAATCTTTTAATAAAGCAAAATTCATTCCATTTGTATCAAGTTTAATGTCTAATCCAATTTGCTTAACTTTTATGATAAATTCTTTTAAATCTTTCTGAACAGTTGGTTCTCCACCAGAAATTGTAACTCCATTTAATAAGCCTTTTCTATTTTCTAAATAATTAAATATTTCCTTTTCAGCTACTAAATTATTAAAGCAAAAAGGAATTAATGTTGAATTCTGGCAAAATGGACATTTCATATTACATCCTTGAGTAAATATTATACATGATATATGATTTGGATAATCTTGTAAACTAATTTTTTCAAATCCTGCGATATTCATTTTGTCTCCTTTTTCTATATGAATTATATCAGTAATGAAAAAAATAAAAAGTCGCAAATGCAACTTTTTATTTGTATAATATTTTATTTATTTATTTATACAGTGTTTCAGAAAATATATTTTTTTTGTTACAAAAAAATTTCATTTTTTTAGCTTATAAATATTTTTATTGGCCTTTTTAAGACAATAACGTTGTCCCAATGTCTGCATTTTATTTTAATTCAACATCTTCATCAACTCTATCTTCTGGAATAAATAAGTTTAGTAAAATACCAATTATTGCAGCTAAACTCATACCTGAAATAGTTACAGAAAGGTCACCTGATACAATAGATATAGCAGCTCCTCCTAAACCTAAAACGAGCATTGTAGATGCTACTATAACATTTTTAGATTTTCCAAAATCAATTTGATTTTGAATTAATACTTTAAGTCCATTTACAGCTATAAATCCATAAAGAAGAAGTGATACTCCACCTAAAACTGGATTTGGTATAGTAGAAACAATAGCTGTGAATTTACCTAAAAAACCCAAACAAATTGCAAATATTGCAGCTAAGCCTATTACCCAAACAGATGCAACTTTAGTCATTCCTACAACAGATGTATTTTCTCCATATGTAGTATTAGCAGGTCCACCAAGTAGTCCTGCAACAAATGTTGCTATACCATCACCCATAAGAGTTTTGTCTAAACCTGGATTTTTTAATAAGTCTTTCCCTATGATTGTTCCTAGTGCGGTATGGTCTCCGATATGTTCAGCCATTGTAACAAGTGCTATAGGAGCAATTGTAAGAAGAGCTGAAAAGCTAGGAGTATAACTCAAAAATGGAATCATAAAACTTGGCATACTAAAGAATGATGCTTCTATTACTGGTCCAAAGTCTACTAAGCCTAGAATAATTGAAACTATGTATCCTGTGCAAATTCCAATTAAGAATGGTATGATTTTAATAAATCCTTTTCCTCTTACCATTACAATAGCAGTAGTCAAAAATGTAACTAAAGCTACAAAAACTCCTCTCCAGTCTATTTCTTCAGTTCCTCCAAGTCCTATTTGTGAAATTGCAGATGGTGCTAAGCCTAGACCAATTATCATTATCATTGGTCCTATTACAATTGGTGGTAATAATTTATCAATCCAATTTTTTCCAGCAAATTTAATTATTAATGCAAAAATGATGTAAATTAAACCAACTGCCATAACACCTGTCATAGCTCCTGAAACTCCACCTTTTAAATATGCTGCAGCAAGTGGTGCAATAAAAGCAAATGAACTTCCCAAATATACTGGTGATTTTCCTCTAGTACAAGCAATGTAGATTAGTGTTCCTATACCTGATGTAACTAAAGCAACAGGTATTGTTAAAACTGTTTCTCCTGCTGCTGAATTTACAAGTATTGGAACTAAAATTGTAGCGCCAAACATTGCAAAAACATGTTGAAGAGCAAGAATAATCCATTTTTTGATTTCTGGCTTTTCATTAACATCAAGCAATAATTTTGTTTTTTCCATAAAAACCTCCTTTAAAAATTATATTATGTATAAATATAATGCTATCTTAATAAATAACTATTTAGTATGTATTTTTTTAAATGTCATCAAAAAAAATCTCAAAACACATGCTACTAATATCCAAACTATTAGTATTCTTATCACTTTTAATAAAGCTTTCTTATAATTATTAATAATCCCCCATTCCCCTCTAACAATGGTTCCATATACTTTATTAGTTTTAACTGATACTACACTATATGAAGTAACATCAGTAACCATATCTTCTTCAAGTCTATATCCTTCTCCAACATAAACATCGTAAGCCCACATACTATCTTGGGGATTTTTTTCGGTTTTTATTGCATGATATTTACCATCATCGTAAAATGCTCTAATATCATCTTTTAAATAATCCATATTAATATATCTCATTTCTTCTTCTGGTATAATCAGTTTGTTAAATGCTTCTTCAACTTCTTTATTAATTTCAATTTCATGTTGTATTTTATCCATAATTATAATAATTGGATTTGTAATAAAAAATGCAATTATAAGTATAATTAATATTTTAAAATACTTTTTCATACTATAAGTACCTCCATACTTTAATTAATAATGTAAATTATTGTACTTTATTAATTTTAAATTTAGGTGCATTAATTTCAATTTCATCTTTTACAATATTCTTTATAAGTTCCATAATTTGTTTAATCATTTTTTCAACTTCTTTTTTATCATCATCATTAATATTCTTGAAATTGTTTAAAACTACCTTAGTATTCTTAAGTATTGCTTTTGGTATATCTGAGGTTTTCTTAACATCAGAATTAGCTAAAATATCATATAAAACATTAATTACTCTTTCTCTCGACTCTGGTGTTGTTGAATGAAACCACTCATTAGTTAAATTATTCATAATTTGACTTTCACGAGTAACTTCTTTAATTTGAATTAAAAATGTAGGTCCTACTTCCCAAGAATAAATATCATGTTGTAAAATGCCCTTTTGATTACTTCTTATTACTATATAATCTTCTTGATGTTCTAAAATTCTTCCAATAATTGATTCTTGCGGAATATATGTTTTAATTCTATTTTTTATTTTAGTATATTTTTCATCATTTATAACATTTTCTGAAAAACCAGGACCCTCTGCATTAATTATTTCTTCTATTCTTGTTTTAATTTCCTCATCAGCGTATATTCCTGCGTAAACAGCAACATTTCCCCCTTTTGAATGTCCACCTAAAATTAAGGAGGTATTTGAATATTTTTTGCCTATTTTATTTAAATATTTTACTGCTTCGAGTTGAGATGGAATATTATATAAAAAACTCATATTAAAGTCTTCTTTCCATCCAACTATTGTCGAATCTGTTCCTCTAAAAGATATAAATTTTTTATTTTCTGGCAAGTGAATAGTTATTGAAGCATATTGTTTCTCTGCTTCTATATCCATTATTTCAACATAATCAGAAACAAGTAAATTTTTAAATCTATTACTTTCACCTAATAGTTCTATTAATTTATCATCAAAAGGCCATAAAAATTTCTCTTTGCTAACATTTAAAAACTTAAGACTTAAATCTTTTATTGTTTCTTTTTCTTTAAAATTTATTTCACTAAATGGTAAATAACTCATTCTAGCAAAAATTAATTTATCTAGCTCATTCAATTTATCACATTCAAATGATAAATCTCCTCTCCATATTATGTAATCTAATATATTATGCATATATGTCACCTCTTTTTTTTAAACATTAATAAAAAGTATCAAATAATATTTGATACTTTTTATTTATTTAGAATTCACAATTCTTTGGTGTTCTTGGGAATGGAATAACATCACGAATATTTTGTATTCCTGTAATATACATTATTAATCTTTCAAACCCAAGTCCATATCCACTATGTGGTACACTGCCATACTTTCTTAAATCTAAATACCACCAATAGTCTTGCTCATCCATATTTAATTCTTTAATTTTATTTTGTAAAATTTCTAAACTATCTTCTCTTTGGCTACCACCAATAATCTCTCCAATACCTGGAGCCAATAAATCTGATGCTGCAACAGTTTTTCCATCAGGATTCAATTTCATATAAAATGCTTTTATTTCTTTTGGATAATCTGTAACAAATACTGGTTTTTTAAATATTTTTTCACTTAAGTATCTTTCATGCTCTGTTTGAAGATCTACTCCCCAAGAAACCTTATATTCGAACTCATCATTATGTTTTTCTAATTCTTTTACAGCATCTGTATAAGATATTCTACCAAATTCTGACCCAACTAAATTATTTAATCTTTCAAGTAAAGTTTTATCTATAAAATTATTGAAAAACTCCATTTCTTCTGGGCATGTTTCTAAAACATAATTTACAATATATTTCATCATATCTTCTGCTAAATCCATATCATCTTTAAGATCTGCAAAACATATTTCTGGTTCTATCATCCAAAATTCAGCAGCATGTTTTACTGTATTTGAATTTTCTGCTCTAAATGTAGGTCCAAATGTATAAACATTTCTAAAAGCAAATGCATATGTTTCAACATTTAGCTGTCCACTTACTGTTAAATGTGCAGGTTTTCCAAAAAAGTCTTTTGAAAAATCAACATCTCCATTTTCTAATTTATCTACATTCTTTAAATCAAATGTATTTAAATTAAACATTTCTCCAGCGCCTTCTGCATCACTTCCAGTTATAATTGGTGTATGAACATACACAAAATTTCTTTCTTGAAAGAACTTATGAATTGCGAAAGATGCTGCTGATCTTACTCTAAAAACAGCATTAAATGTATTTGTTCTAGGTCTTAAATGTGCAATAGTTCTTAAATATTCCATAGTATGTCTTTTCTTTTGAAGTGGATAATCATTTGAAGACATAGCAACTAATTCTATTTTTTTGGCCTTTATTTCAAAAGGTTGTTTTGCATTTTCTGTTTTTACAACTTTTCCAATTACCTTAATAGAAGTACTTAAAGTAAATTTACAAACTTCTTCAAAATTGCTAAGTTCAGTATCTATAACTACTTGAATATTTTTAAAAAATGAACCATCATTAACTTCTATAAATCCAAATGCCTTTGAGGCTCTAATTGTTCTAACCCATCCAGATATTTCTATATCTCTACCTATATATTCATCTATATTTCTATATAATTCTTTTACTAAAACTGATTCCATATTTAAAACATCCCTTTCTTTTTCCAAAAATTATTTTAACACATATTCTTTTTTATATCAATAACTAATTACTTTATTTTAACAAACATTGGTGGACTTTAGGGACGTTCCTTAAAATCCAAATTTTTGGACTTTAAGGAACGTCCCTAAAGTCCAAAACTAATTCCAATTGCATTATTTACTTGACTCATAACAGTAGAATCATCTATATGACCTATTTTTTCTTTAAGTCTACTTTTATCTATAGTCCTAATCTGTTCTGCTAAAACAACAGAATCTGCTTTTAAACCATTATTATCTGATCCTATTTCTATATGAGTAGGTAATTTGTTTTTACTAGTTTGAGATGTAATAGCTGCTGCTATTACTGTCGGACTATATTTATTTCCAGTATCATTTTGTATTATAAGAACTGGTCTTATTCCACCTTGCTCTGAACCTACAACTGGACTTAAATCTGCATAGAACATATCTCCTCTTTTTATTACCATAATTTCTCACTCCTATTATATATTTCACATATAGAATAGAATTGTTGATATTAAAATTATTTAATTTTAACATTATTATATATTATGCTTGTATATATTTTTTGTTTATCATCTTTTATTATTAGTTTTTTTGGTATTCTATTATTTATATCTACATATAATTCCTTATATTTTATATATGTATTTTTATTATTTTCTAGAATAGTTTCTATAATTATTTCATCTTTGTTCTCATTATTATTTACTTCATTTTCTTCACTTTCTTTTAGCTTATAACCATTATTTATGCAATCATCAGAAAACGTATTTAAAAATAAAGAGTTATTAAGAACTTCAGAATAGTTTTCATATACCTTTTCAATATTATATTTTTCATTTTTTATAAATAGTTTTCCATTATTTAATTCTATATTTAATCCATTTATTTCTTCTGGTTCATTTATTATACATCTACTTACTTTATGATTTACTATTTGATGCATATAATAATTATTTGTATTTTTATTACTATATACAGTAACTTTAATATCTGCTTCATATACATTAAAACTATTTAATATTTCATCAACAATTTTTTCTTTGCTATTATTATTACCAAATTTTAAAAAAATATAATAAATAATACAAAAAATAGTAATACAAATAAGTGCAAAAATAAACAAGAATCTTTTATTTTTCATAAAATTTTCCTTTCTGGACTTTAGGGACGTTCCTTTAAGTCCAATTTTGGGACTTTACGGACACTCCTTACTCCTTAGAATGCTTTACTATTTGTATTACTATAAATATGTTTTTTATTTAAAAAAATGCAACCTACTACATAGATTGCATTCTACTTTTATAATCGCTCTTGAAGGTAATTATGTATTTCATCATATAAATTCTGTTCAATCCACTAGTCATTATGTCCTATAAAAACTTTCTTCATATGATACTCCTTCCATTCTAATTTTAAAAATCTTTTAATATTTCATTTACTTTTTCTACATCTTTATCATAAATATGTGCTGATTTAACAATCAAATTCATATCTCCAATTTCTGCATTAATTTCATCTGCCACTTGATTTAATATTTTATACAACATAACTAAATTCACATATGCTTTGCATCCAAAATCTAAACTTCTGCAATAAACATACATATTCAATACATTTTCTTGAATATAAAAATCTATCATACTAACACATGGAATATATTTTTCATCTATTAATGGTTCAAAAGTTGTTATTGTGGCAGAACAAGTATTTTTCTGTTTTTTTAGTCTTTCAATAACCCAATTAATTTGATTTTTCTCATTCATGTAATTATATAATCTACTTGCATAAGAATTTTCATTATACAATTCTTTTACTGTTCCAAGTTTTGTAAAATTGTTTTCCATCCATTCATATTCTTCTTTAATCATATATTTTTCGATAATTGGATCTGGCATGATTATATTACTAATTGTAAAAGATATTCCAACAATTTCTTTTACCAGTCTATTACAATCACCATTATAAAAAATACTTTTTCCATCGCTTTTTATTTTCTTTAATATAGTAATCCATGCTTTCCCAATTGTATCAATACTTCCCAAATCATTCATAACCATACTCCTTAAATTATAAATCATGTTTTCTAACTATTACTATTAAAAAAATCAATTAAGGTTTTTTCAAAATCTTCTCTTGTTTCCACTCTATTTATTTTTTCTCTTAGCTTTGTTGCATCAGGCATACCTTTAACATACCATGCAATATGTTTTCTAATTTCTCTAGTAGCTGTATATTCCCCTTTTTCTTCTAATAATAAATTAAAATGTTCCATAATAACTTTAAGCTTTTCTCTGTTACTTACTTCAGACATTTTTTTCCCAGTTTCCAAAAAAAATTTAATTCTATCAAATATCCACGGATTTCCAAGTGATGCTCTTCCTATCATTATACCATCTACACCGGTTTTCTCAAACATTTTTAATGCATCTTCTTCATTTTTTATGTCGCCATTTCCTATAACTGGTATTTTTACAGCATTTTTTACTTCTTTTATTATGTCCCAATCAGCTTTTCCTGAATAAAACTCAGTTCTTGTTCTCCCATGTATTATTATTGCATCTGCTCCAGCTTTTTCAACTATTTTTGCTGCCTCCACTGCAACAATATGATCATTATCCCAGCCTTTTCTAATTTTAACTGTTACAGGTTTTGTAGATTTTTTTACTACTTCTTTTACAATATCCTCTATTAACTCTAAATTCAGTAATATTTTACTTCCATCTCCATTTTTAACTACTTTTGGTGCAGGACATCCCATATTTATATCCAAAATATCTGTATAGCTGCACATAAATTCTGCTGACTCTCCCATTGTTATAGGATTGCTTCCAAAAATCTGCATTGAAATAGGTCTTTCTTCATTAATTGTTTTTATCATGTTAAGTGTTTTTTCATCTCTATAGCAGATAGCTTTACTACTTACCATTTCATTACAAACAAGGCCTGGGCCACCATATTTTTTACATATAATTCTAAAAGGCAGGTCTGTAATACCTGCCATCGGTGCTAATATTAAGTTATTCTCTAATTGAACATTTCCTATTATTAATTCTTTTAAATACATATAGTCTCCCAAATTTTATATAATTAAGCAACAAAGAATTTTTAAATCAACATCTTTATTACAATTTCTTCAAATAAGAAATCATAAAATTCAAAGAGTGTTTCATCCAAAGAGTGTCCCTGTAGTCCAGAAATCTGGACTGAAAGGAACGTCCCCAAGTCCACTATTCAACTAATATTGCTTTTTGTCTTCTACTACTTATATTTAACAAAAGTCCAATGCATATAAAATTAGTCACAAGTGAACTACCACCGTAACTTACAAAAGGAAGTGGAACACCTGTAATAGGTAGTAATCCAATTGTCATTCCAATGTTTTCAGTCATATGAAAGAAAAATATTCCCGCTATTCCAATTGCTATATATGAACCAACATTGTCTTTTGCAGTTTTAGCAACATAAATAGATTTTGTAACTAGTACAATATATAAAATTGTAATTGCTCCAGTTGCAATAAATCCCATTTCTTCGCCAATAACAGAAAAAATAAAATCTGTTGTTTTTGGGTGTAAAAAACCAAGCTGAGTTTGATTTCCTTTAAATAATCCCATTCCAAATACTTCTCCAGAACCAATCGCAAGTTTGGATTGCTTTAAATTATAACCTGCACCTCTCGGATCTAGCTCAGGATCTAAAAAAACTTTTATTCTATTTATTGCATAATCTGGCAAATTGTTATAAGCAATAGGCGTTATTATTGCTATAAGAATACATGCAACTAAAATATATTTTTTATCTATTCCTGAAGCAAAAAGCATAAACAAAATTGCAACAATATAAGCTGCCATTGTTCCATTATCTGGTTCAAGAAAAATTAAACCTACTGGAACTAATGCGAAAATTAAAAATATTATTAATTTCCAAATTTTATTTATTTCTCCTCTACCTCTAATTTGTAATTTATTAAGTATAAATGAAAGAAATAAAATCGTTATAATTTTTCCAAGCTCAGATGGTTGAAAACTTATCGACTCACCAAATTTATACCAACTTCTTGCACCGCTTATAGGTTCTGTAAATAGTACACCTATAAGTAAAGCTATAATAACTATATAAGCTAAACTTGAAAATCTAAGAATAATATTATAATCAATAAATGATGCTAAAATTAAGAAAGGAATACTTATAAGAATCCACTGAATTTGTTTTCTGAACTCATAATAATTTGAGCTTTGAGTAGCTGAAAAAAGTGCTACAAGTCCTATTACTACTAAAATTACACTTACAATAAGAATAGACCATTCCGTATTTTTTAGTAATTTTTTTCCCATTTATAATCTCCCTAATTTTTTTTCTTTGTCTTTGGTTTAGTTTCTTTTTTTTCTTTTATTTCTTCTATTTCCTTACTGTTTTCTTCATTAGAATTATCATTTAATTTATCTGCTGCTTCTGCTGCCTTTAATAAATCATCAAAAGTAACATCATCATCGTCATCATCTACTTCTTCAAATAGTTCCTCTACAACATCTTCTTCATTGTCAGTTGGTGCTGAAAGATTAATTACATTTGGAATTTCATTTTTATCTTCTTTTTCCTTATCTTCTTTTTTCTCTTCACTATCAGTTTTTAGTGGAATTCCAATTTCTTTATTAAAATCTACACCTTCAAAACTCTTTATTTTTTCTGCCATCATATCATTTTTTATATTTACAATCGGAATGTTTGCATATAATGAAGGTGCTCCATTAGTACCATCCTCATTTTCTTGATTAGTTAACCTAACATCTATTGCATCTTCATCAACAACTATATATTTTTTTATTACATCAATTATTTCTTGTTTCATTAGCTCTAAGAAATCTGCTGATACATTTGCTCTATCTTGCATTAACACTAAATGTAGTCTTTCTTTAGCTGCATCTTTCGAACCCAATTCTTTTTGTTGTTCTGTTTTTACTATTCTTTTAAAGAAATGTCCTATATTCTCAAACATTATTATTTCTTACCTCCAACTATTTTATCCTTTTCCAAATAAGCGTTTAATCTTTGCTATAAATCCTGTTTCTTTTCCAGGCACTGTAACTTCTATATTTTCTCCTAATAATCTTCTTGAAATTTCTAAATAAGCCTTTCCAGAAGGAGCTCTTTTATTTGAAATTACTGGTTCTCCTTTATTTGTTTGAGTTATAATATTTTCATCATCAGGAACAACTCCAATTAAATCTATTGCTAATAAATCTACAATATCATTAACATCCATCATTTCACCTTTTCTAACCATTGATGGTCTTAGTCTATTAACAATTAATTCGGGATTTTTTATTTCAGATGATTCAAGTAATCCAATAATTCTATCGGCATCTCTAATTGATGAGATTTCTGCTGTTGTAACTACTAAAGCCCTATCTGCTCCAGCAATTGCATTTTTAAATCCTTGTTCAATTCCTGCCGGACAATCAATTAATACATAGTCAAACTCTTGCCTTAACTTTCCGACTAAATCCTTCATTTGTGCTTCATTTATAGCAGTTTTATCTTTTGTTTGAGCAGCTGGAAGTAAGAAAAGATCTTTAAATCTTTTATCTTTTATAAGAGCTTGTCTTAATTTACATTTTTCTTCTATTACATCAACAATATCATATACTATTCTATTTTCTAATCCTAAAACAACATCTAAGTTTCTTAAACCAATATCAGTATCAACTAATGCAACTTTTTTACCTGCTAGTGCTAATGCCGATCCTAAGTTTGCAGTTGTTGTTGTTTTTCCGACTCCACCTTTTCCTGATGTTATAACAATAACTTCTCCCATTAGTTTTCCCCCATTTTTTATCTTTAATTTCGAATACATATATATTATATTTTTTTTTATAAAAAGTCAATGAAATAAGAAATATTTTTGTAATATTTTTGTAACATTTTATTATTGACTTTCCGTAATAATAAAGATATACTTGACATAGAATTGTAAATTATACATCTTAGTGAACGATCTATTGTCTATACAAAATTATAAATTCTATATAGGAGGTTAAAATGAGTGATTTAATTGAAATCAGATGGCATGGCAGAGGCGGTCAAGGTGCTAAAACAGCTTCACTTCTTTTAGCTGATGCAGCATTCAATACTGGAAAATATATTCAAGGTTTCCCTGAATATGGTCCAGAAAGAATGGGGGCTCCAATCACAGCTTATAATAGAATAAGTGATTCTCCAATTACAGTTCATTCAAATATTTATGAACCAAATTATGTAGTTGTTGTAGATGACACTTTATTAGATGCTGTTGATGTTACTGCTGGTTTAAAACCAGATGGAGCTATAATAATAAATTCAACAAAAGATGGAGATGAGCTAAGAAGTCATTTGAAAGGATACACTGGTAAAGTATATCGAATTGATGCAAGAAAAGTATCAATGGAAACTTTAGGAAAGTATTTCCCAAATACACCAATGCTCGCTGCTATAGTTAAAGTTAGTGGAATTATGTCTGAAGAAGCATTTTTAGAAGATATGATAGGTTCATTTAAGCATAAATTTGCTAAAAAACCTGAAGTAATTGATGGAAATATGAAAGCATTAGAAATGGCTTTAAAAGAAGTTACTGAAGTATAGAAATAAAGAAAGGAGAACCAAATGACAGAAGATACTATTAATAATAAAACACCATGGCAAGATTTAACTATTGGTGGAAATATATATACAGCTGGAAATGCTAAAGAATTTAAAACTGGTGATTGGCGTTCTTCAACTCCTATATTTAAACCAGAGCTATGCAAACAATGTGGATTATGTTTCCCTGTTTGCCCAGATGACGCTATTCCAGTTAATAGTGACTTAAATCGTGAAGATTTTAATTATGATGCTTGTAAAGGATGTGGAGTTTGTGCTAAGGTATGTCCTTTTAAAGCAATCGAAATGCAATAATTTAAATTATAATAATCATCTCGCTTCGTTGTAACTCAACAATTTTTTAATCGACGTACCTAAGTACGCCTTCATAAAAAATTATTTCGTACACCTTGCGATATAATCATTCTAATTTAAATTAAATGAAAATTTTAATTTATTTAAATATTAAAAAGTAATTTATAATAAAAAGGAGATAAAAAATGGGAATTAGAGAAAGATTAAGTGGTAATGAAGCAGCTGCAATTGCTATGAAACAAATTAATCCTGATGTTGTCGCTGCATTCCCTATTACACCTTCAACAGAAATTCCACAATACTTTTCAACTTTTGTTAGTAATGGTCAAGTAGATACAGAATTTGTTGCTGTTGAAAGTGAACATAGTGCAATGAGTGCTTGTATTGGCGCAGAATCCGCTGGAGCTAGAGCTATGACAGCTACTTCAGCTAATGGCTTATCACTAATGTGGGAAATGATTTATATTGCATCTAGCTTAAGATTACCAATTGTAATGTCTTTAGTAAATAGAGCAGTTTCTGGTCCACTAAACATTCATAATGATCATTCAGATGCAATGGGTGTTAGAGACGCTGGATGGATAATGCTTTTTTCTGAAAATAACCAAGAAGCATATGATAATTTATTAATGGCACATAGAATTGCTGAGCATAAAGATGTTATGTTACCTTTAATGGTATGTCAAGATGGATTTATTACATCACATTCAATAGAAAATATTGAATTACTAGAAGATGAAAAAGTAAAAGCTTTTGTTGGAACTTATCATCCAGAACATTATTTGTTAAATGATAAAGAGCCAATAGCTGTTGGCCCTTTAGATTTACAAGCTTATTTATTTGAGCATAAATTTCAACAAGGTTTAGCAATGAAAAATGCCAAAAAAGTAATTGCTGATGTATCAAAAGAATTTGAAGCTCTTACTGGACGTAAATATGAATTCTTTGAAAAATATAAAATGGATGATGCTGAACAAGTAATTGTTTGTATGAATTCAACAGCTGGAACTGCAAAAGCTGCTGTAGATGAATTAAGAGCTCAAGGGATTAAAGCAGGACTATTAAAAATTAGAATGTTTAGACCATTTCCAGCTGAGGAAGTAGCTACTGCTCTTAAAAATGCAAAATCTATAGCTGTACTTGACAAAGCAGATTCATTAAATGGTGCTGGTGGTGCATTATTTGAAGATACAATATCTGGAATGTATGTTTCAAATATACATGTTCCTACTGTAAACTATATTTACGGTATTGGTGGTAGAGATACTACAGTTAATGATATTAAAAAAGTTTATTGGGATTTACAAGAAATTTCAAATACTGGAAATATTGGAAACCCATATAGATATTTAGGATTAAGGGGGTAATAAAAATGGCATATAATCATAAAGAAGTAGTTGCAAATAAACCTTCAAGATTTACTTCTGGCCACAGAATGTGTGCTGGATGCGGGGCTCCAAGTGTTGCAAGAATGATATTGAGGGCTTTAAAACCTGAAGATCATGCTGTTATTGCTGGTGCTACAGGTTGTATGGAAGTTTCTACCTTTATTTACCCATATACATCTTGGACAGATTCATTTATTCATACAGCTTTTGAATGTGCTGGTGCTACTCTATCAGGAGCTGAAGCAGCATACAAATCATTAAAAAAACAAGGAAAACTACCTGAAAATAAAACAACAAAATTTATAGCTTTCGGTGGAGATGGTGGAACTTATGATATAGGTCTTCAAAGTTTATCAGGTGCTATGGAAAGAGGTCATGACATGGTATATGTATGTTATGACAATGGTGCATATATGAATACAGGTATTCAACGTTCATCTGCTACACCTAAATTTGCAGATACCACAACAACTCCAGCAGGTTCTGTAATACCTGGAAAAATGCAATCAAGAAAAGATTTAGCAAAAATAATGGTAGGACATCATTTACCTTATGTTGCTCAATCAATTGCTCTTAATAATTATAAAGATTTATATGAAAAGGCCGAAAAAGCTATCTATACAGAAGGTGCTTGTTTCTTAAATGTTCTTGCTCCATGTCCTAGAGGATGGGGATATAATACAGAAGATTTAATGCAAATAAATAAATTAGCAGTTGAAACATGTTATTGGCCTCTATATGAAGTTATAGATGGTGTATATCATATAACATATAAGCCTGCAAATAAACTTCCAATTGAAGAATTTTTAAAACCACAAAAAAGATTTAAACATATGTTTAAACCTGGTAATGAATGGATGATTGAAGAATTCCAAAAAGAAGTTGACTCAAGATGGCAAGAATTATTAGATTTAGAAGAAATGACAAATAAATAATAGATAAAATAAGACAGTGGGAGGGTGTTATTTTCTGCTTTTATAACAGATAACAACACCCTCCCACTGTCTTACTGTCCGGTTTTCTTACTTAAAAACCACTTTTCGCTCGAAAAACCATTTTTCGGCACTTAATTTATGTAAACAACTAATTTGTATTATAATATTACTGTTCCATCCTGGAACATTCAAGAATACTCTTTGCAGGATCCTGCATTATTTTCAATTACATTTTTTTAATTCTATTACAAAAGATAGTATTTTTTTTTTATGTCTTTTTAAAGAACAAAAGATTATAATTATAATCAAAAAATGAATGAGGGACATTTTTTTATTTAAATGTGCCTCATTTTTTACTACAAATTATATAAATAATATAGTAATATTAATAAAATTCTGATATAATTCAAAATAGGAGGTGTCTATACATGAAAATAATAACTGTATGTGGTAGTTTAAAATTTCAAAAAGAAATAATGGAAATATCAGAAAAATTAGAACTAGAAGGAAATTGTGTATTAACACCAATATATCCAACGAACTCAGATAAAGATGCATATACAGAAGAACAAGTAATAATACTTGATAAAATGCATAAAGAAAAAATAAAATTATCAGATTGTATATTAGTAGTAAATGTCAATAATTATATAGGTAATAGCACCAAAAGTGAAATTGAATTTGCTAAGTCACTTAATAAAGAAATCATTTATTACACTGATTTAATGAAATGATTAAAAGAAAGAGATTAAAAAATGAATTTATTGCAAGAAACAAAATATTTAATGAATAAATATAATATAACAGCTAATAAAAGCTATGGTCAAAATTTTTTAATAGATATAGAAAGTTTAGAAAAAATTACAGAAACTGCTAATATATCAAAAAACGATTTAATTATAGAAATTGGACCCGGACTTGGCAATCTTACTACTCTACTTTTAGAAAATGCGGGAAAAGTTATCTGTATTGAAATTGATGAAAAGATGATAAAAATATTAAATGATAGATTTAATATCTATAATAATTTTGAACTTATTAATGAAGATATTTTAAAAGTAGATTTAAATGATATTATTAATAATCAAATTACTAAATTTGAAAATGTAAAAGTAGTTGCTAATCTACCATACTATATTACTACACCAATAATAATGCATCTGCTTGAAAATAAACTAGCTATTAGCTCTATTACTATAATGGTACAAAAAGAAGTGGCAAGAAGGCTTACAGATTTACCCGGAACTGGTAAAGAAATAGGTGCAATTACTTATAATATAAATTATTATACAAATCCACAATATATTTATACAGTTACAAAAGATTGTTTTTTACCTGTTCCTAAAGTTGATTCTGCAATTATTCATTTAGAGATTTTAAAAAACCCTAAAATAACTGTCAAAAATGAAGAATTGTTTTTTAAAGTAATAAAATATGCTTTTATGCAAAAAAGGAAAACTTTACTTAATTCTCTTACTAACTCTAAGCTGGCTGAGAAATCTTTCTTAGAAAAAATGTTAACTGATTTGAATATTGATCTGAAAATAAGGCCAGAAAAATTAAGTATAGAAGAATTTGGGAAAATATCTGATTATATAAATAGAGCTAATACTTAAAGTATTAGCTCTATTCATTTAAAAACTTACTATTTCATTATATATTCTTACTATAAATTGATCTGTCATACCAGACATATAATCAATAATTGCTTTACTATATTGTTTAATATCATTTAAATCATATACTACTCTATGTTCTCTGTTCTCAGATTCTGTACAATTAGTATAATTTACAAGCCAATCTGAAAATTCTTCTGATAAATATGGATAATATCTTTTCATTTTTTTAATATTTTTTATTGTATCTAATCCGTTATATTCATTTTTTAATACATAAAATATTTCATTCATAAGAACTGTAAAATATCTAATTGTTGGTTGTATTTTTTCATTTTTATATATTCTTTCTGAGTTAAATTTCTTAATTTTTTTCATAATGTCATATGCTTTAATAGAAAATTTAAGTCCTTCTTCTGGGCTACTATTTTCACACAAGTCACTTGTTAAATATCCTATAATACTTGAATTATTTACATGTATTTCTTCTATTGCATTATTTATTGTTTTTAAGTCTCTATCTGTAAGTAATTTCATTTCTTTAGCATCTTCTATATCTCTTCCAAGATAAGAAATATTATCAGCTAGCTTTACAACACATCCTTCCCAAGTATATGGTGCATATTTATTAGAATGTGTAAAATCTTTTTCTAAAATTATTTTTTCTTCTCTTGGCTTCTGTCCTGAAATATCTGGTTCACCACAATGACCCAAAATTCCGTCTCTTACAGCATAAGTAAGATTTAAATTCCTTTTTACTCCTTTTTTATCTTCTAATAATTCTATATTATCAACATAGTGTAAACCATTTTTACCATGCCAAAATCTTTCTCCATATTCTCTTTCAGCAATTTGAGATAGTATTCTTTCACCTTGGTGACCAAAAGGACTATGCCCTATATCATGAGCAACTGCAATTGATTTTGTAAGTTCAAAATTTAATCCTAAATAATTTGCAATTGTATTACTTATTGATTCAACTAAGTTTACATGTTCTATTCTTGTACATATGTGATCATTTTTTGGAGAAAAGAATACTTGAGTCTTATGTTTTAATCTTCTATATGCATTACAGTTTATTATTCTCGTATAATCTCTATCAAATTCACTTCTCATTGGTGCATCTCCATAAATAGGATTATACAATTCTTCTTCTCTCGAAATTGCATTTTCCCATTTTGGATTTTCTTCTCTCATAGCTTCTTTTTCAAATTTTTTCATTTGTTTCTCCTTTTTATACTTTGGACAAAAGCTCTTTTAGTTCTTCTTTTGTAAAATTATATTTTTTATTGCAAAAATGGCATATTATTTCTGCTTTTCCATCTTCTTCAATTATTCTATTTAATTCTTCTTTTCCAATAGAAATAAGTGATTTAGAAATTTTCTCCTTACTACACCCACACTCATACTCTATCTTTAGATTTTCTTCTATTATTTTAACATTTTCATCTCCTGTTATAATTTGAGCTATTTCTAGTAAAGATTTTTCTTCACTAATCATTGTACTAATACTTGGAGCCTTTTTTAAAGCTTCTTCTATTTTTGATATTTCTTCTTCACCACAGTCTGGCATTAAATTAATCATATATCCGCCACTTGCAAGTGTTCCTTCTTTGTTTACTAAAACACCTAATGCAATTACTGTTGGTTTCTGCTCAGAATGAGCAAAATATTCTGTAAAATCTTCAGCAATTTCTCCAGATACAAGTGGAATTACCCCATTATAAGCTCTTTCAGAAGAATTATTCTTTTTTATTATATTTAAGTATCCATTTTTTCCAACAGCTCCTCCAACATCTATCTTTCCATTATCTTTTAATGGAAGTTCCACTATTGGATTATCCATATACGATTTTACTTTTACATTATTATTATCTCTTGTAACAACACATACCATATTGCCTATTGGTCCATCACCTTTAATTTGCATAGTAATGTTGTCTTCATTTTCCTTTATTTCACTAAAGCCCATCATTCCACATATTGTAATAAATCTTCCCATAGTAGCTGTTGTTGTTGGAGTTAAATCATGAATTTTTCTTACATCTTCAACAAGCTTTGTTGTTTTTGAACAAATTATATTTACTTTTCCATCATATGCTAACAGCTTAATTACACTATCCATCTTTTCTCACCTATTATTTTTATTTGCTAAATGCTTTTCTTACATCTTTATAGCTACTCATAAGTAATTCATATTTCATAGCTTCTGGTAAATCTTCATTATACATTGCATTTGAAATTGGAATAGTATATGAGTTAAATTTTGGCATAAAAAATCTTGTTTTAACTATATAATCAATTAAACAATCGTCTTCATTAACTTTAACTTCATGTCGTTCCAAAAAATTCTTTAATAAATCTGTATATTCATCATGAAAATAATTAAACACTTTAGTATATTCTTTATTTTCAGCTAGTTTTTTCATTTCTGATTCTACTAACAATTTTTTTCACCTCATAGCTATATATATTTCCTTATATTACAACTTAATTTTATACTAAAAATCAATATCTTACAAGTACTTTTGTAAAATCATGTATTTGTATTATATTTTAGTAACATTTTTAATATTCAAAAAATACTATACTATATATTTAATAGAAAGAGAGGAATATATCTATGAATACTCTTAGATTAAATTCTAGAGGGCCAGAAGTAGAACTACTTCAAAGTACTTTAAAAAAGCTTGGTTTTTACAATGGTGCAATAGATGGAATCTTTGGTTTTTTGACTTTTACAGCTGTTCAAAATTTCCAAAAACAATTTGGATTAACAGTTGATGGAATTGTGGGAGCAAAAACTTGGGATGCATTAGTGCCATACATAAATGGATATACTATTTACACAATAAACGAAGGTGATACTTTATACAATATTTCTAAAAAATATCAAACAACTGTTGATGCTATTATTTATGCAAACCCTAATATTGATGCAAATAATCTTACTATTAATGAAAGTATTATTATTCCATTCGGTAATATTGTACCTACAAATGTTAGTTACACATCAGATTTACTTACATTAAACATAAATGCTATGCAAGTTGTATATCCATTTTTAGAATTTCAAACAATAGGTAACACTGTTTTAGGTCGTGGCATAAGAGCCATAAAATTTGGGAAAGGTTCAAAAGAAATCTTATATGTAGGGTCAACCCATAGCAATGAATGGATTACAACTCCACTTCTTATGAAATTTTTAGAAAATTTATCTAAAAGCTATGTTAATAACTTAGAAATCTTTGGAGTAAGTGCAAGAAAACTTTTTAACAATGTTTCATTATATATAGTTCCAATGCTCAATCCAGATGGAGTTGATTTAGTTACAGGACTTCTTACAGAAAACACTTGGGCTTATAGGAATGCGCAAAGAATATCTGAAAGCTTTCCAGATATTCCTTTTACAGATGGTTGGAAAGCAAATATTGAAGGTGTGGATTTAAATCTCCAATTCCCTGCTGGATGGAATGAAGCAAAAGAAATAAAATATAATCAAGGATTTAATAAACCTGCTCCTAGAGATTTTGTAGGATTTCGGACCGCTTACTGCACCTGAATCAGTTGCAATTTATAATTTTATTTTAATGCATAATTTCAGGTTAATGATAACATATCATACACAAGGAAGAGTTATATATTATCAATATCAAGATCAAATACCACCAAGTGGTCGTGAAATTGCTGAAGAATTCTCTGAATTATCTGGCTATTCACTTGATCCTGTACCAGAAAGTTCAAGTTTTGCTGGTCTTAAAGATTGGTTTATTCTAAAATTCAATAGACCTGGTTTTACAATAGAAGTGGGCTTAGGTGAAAATCCTATTCCTCTTTCACAATTTGCTGGTATTTATAGAGAAAATTTAGGAATTTTAGTTACTGGAATGTTAAAATAAAAGGAGCTATATTAGCTCCTTTTACTATGTTTTCTTGAGAATTATTTGAGTTATATATTATTTTTTATTTTAAAAAGTATTTCTTATTTCTGGCTACTAATATTTGAATAATGTTAACAAATACAACTATAAATATAATACTTATTACTATATTTGGTGTATTATCTCCTGCATTAATTTTTTCTGTTTGAGTTGTTTTTACTATAGCTGTTGGTGTATTTGTTACTGAATTACCATTTGAAATTACAATTGTTTGAACTGTTTGTGAATGTGTTTCTTCTGGTACCATTACTCTAGCATAATAATATATTACCTCACTATTTTCACCTGGTAAATATCCTTCTTTATTCCCATCTACTCTTACTAATTTATATGTATTTATTTCTTTTTCTTCTGTTCTATATTTGTCTCCTTCATGTCCATAAATTATTTTTTCATCTGCTACTACTTTTTCTGTTTCTATTTCTAAATATTTTACTTTTAACTCTACTTTCTTTATATAATAATATCTTACATATATTGTATTATTTAATGTTCCATCTGCATTTCTTGTTACTTCCATTATTCCTTCTTTATTTTTTGGATATTTATCTTCTACTAAATCATAGTTTTCAAATAATTTTTCTTGTGTTTTATACTCATCTCCCTCATGGCCTAACTTTCTTTCTGTACTATCTATTTGCTTATATATATCATCATTACTATCCACTAATATTTTATCTAGAATTTTTTCTCCTGTCATTATATCTATATATTCTGTTATTACTTCTGCCTTCTTTATATAGTAATAATCCACTTCTATTTCTTCTACTGTCATCTTACCTTCTGCATTTTCTGGATATTTTTCTTCTACTAAATCATATCCATCAATTATCTTTTCTTTTGTTTTGTATTCTTCTTCTTCATGACCTTCATAGTGCTTACTATCTAATACTTCATTTGTTTTTATATCTATATGTTTTTCAAGTACTCCTGCTGATTTTTTTACATAATAATATCTTACTAATGTCTCATTTGTTTCATTTCCTTCTGCATCCTTTATTATTTCCATTGTTCCTTCTGCATTTTCCGGATATTTTTCTTCTACTAAATCATATTCTTTAAATGTTTTTGGCTTAGTTTTATATTCATCCTTTTCATGTCCATATATATATTCTGTACTATCATCTTTTTCATTTATTACTGGATTTTCTGATAAACTTTCAGGTATTTTTTCTCCTGTTATTACATCTATATGTTCAACTTTTACCTGAGCTTTTTTTATGTAGTAATATTTAACTTCTATTGGCTCTACTGTCATAGTTCCTTCTGCATTTTCTGGATATTTTTCTTCTACTATGTCATATCCTTCAAATTCTTTTTCTTCTGTTTTATATGGATCTCCTTCATTCCCTTCATAATGTTCTGTACTATCTTTATAATTATTATCAGGATCTTTTTCTGGTATTAGTTCATTTGTTACAACATCTACATATTTTGCTGTTACCCCATCTGATATTTTTGCATAATAGTATTTTACTACTATTTCATCTTTTTCCATTGTAACTTTTCTTTCTTCAGGTTCTTTTACTAATACATATCCGTCTATATCTTCTGGCTTTGTTTCATACTCATCCCCAACTAATCCCTCTTCTATATGTCTTAATTCTTCAAATTCTTCTCCTGTTTCTCTATCTATATGCTTTACAATTACTCTTGTATTTTGTAAATAATAATATATTACCTCAATTACATCTCTTGTCATTGTTCCTTCTGTATTATCCGTACTGTTTATAAATGTATAATTAGGTACTATCTTTTCTTCTGTTTCATAATTTTTTCCTTCATATCCATCTATTTCGTATCCATATGTCTTTATAGTTTCATTTCCTTCATCATCCACTTCTTTATATGTTAATACTAAATTATCTGTGTTATCTTCAGGAGTATTATCTTTTTCTAAATATTTTACGATTACTTTTGTGTTTTTTGCATAATAAAATACTTTTGTTTCGTTTTCCTCTTCTAATGTTCCTGTTATTGGATTAGGGCTTTCTATTAATGTATATCCCGGTATTTCTTTTTCCTTTTCTGTTAAATCATATTCATCAAAAACTTTTCCTTCTATTTTCTCATCAGTTTCAATTTTTTCGTCTGTATATTTATCTCTATATTCTATATCTAAATCTGTATTTTTCCTTACATAATACACATTTATTATATTTTTTGTTTCATCATCACTTACTGTTAATGGTAGATTCTCTACATTCTCAAATTTATACCCGTCTTTTAATTTATCTTCATATGTATTTATTATGCTATTATATACAGCTAAATTTGTATCTGTTTTTGTATCATCTAATTCACCATCATAATAATATTTAACTGTATAATTATATGAATTTTTTACATAATAAACTCTTATAATATTATTATCAACATCATGATCTATTATAAGTGGTAGGTTTTCTACCTTATCAAGCTTATACCCAGGA
Source organism: Clostridiales bacterium UBA7001 (assembly GCA_002449785.1). GTDB lineage: Bacteria > Bacillota > Clostridia > TANB77 > CAG-508 > Scatovivens. The sequence continues at coordinate 81,545 of DJXP01000004.1, read as the reverse complement.
ATATTCTTATCTGTATAACTTATTATCTCATCTTGATATTCCGCTTCAAAGTTGTCTGTTTTATTTTCGTCTTTCACTTCATCATAATAATATTCTACAACATAATTAAATTTTGCTTTAGAATAATAAATATTAATTACATTTTGTGTTTCATCTACTACTATTGTAATACTGCTTTTATCTGTTGAATCATACTCAAATCCTTGTATTTCTATTATTTCTGAACTTGATTGTATTATTTCTCCAAAATTTTTATTCTCTACTAATTTAGAAATATGAAGTACTGTATTATCAGTATTATCGTCTGGTGTATTATCTTTTTCCAAATAATTTACAGTATATTTTAAATCTGTTCTTTTTGAATAATAAAATGTATACTCATTTGTACCTAAGGTTATTTCTATATCAGCCTCTGTTGGGCTTACTTTGTTATATCCTTCTATATCTATTGCATTTTCTGTTACTATATCTCCAAAAGTTTGGTTTTCTATATTTTTATCATCAGCTAATGTTTCATTTGTTCCTTGTTCTTTATAATGAACTACATATTCTAAATCATTTCTTTTTTGATAATAATATATTTTTGGTTCGTTAGTTTCTTCAAAAATTCCTGTAATAGGATTCGGTCTTTCAACAATTACATAGCCATCTATTTCTTTTTCTTTTTCTGAAACATCATATGTATCCCCAATATTTCCTGATATTGATTCATCTGTTTCAAGCTTTCGTTCTGTATTTATTTCTCTATATTCTACTTTTATTTCTGTAGGAATTTTTGTATAGTATATATTTATAACATTATTTTCTTCATTATAATCTATAGTAAGTGGTAAATGTTCTGTATGATTAAGTTCATATCCATATTTTACTTTGTCTGTATATGTTGTTATTACATCTTGATATGTTGCTGTTTCTGTATCTGTTAAAGTATTATCTAAAACATTATCAAAATAGTATTTTACTGTATAATTGTATGTTGCTTTTGTATAATATAAGTTTATTACATTTTGAGTTTCATCAACTTGTATTGTAATATTATCTTTATCCGCTGAATCATAATTATATCCAGGTATTTCTATAATTTCTCCACTGGTATTTATTACTTCATTAAATGTTTTGTTTGGTACAGTTTTGGCTGGTTTTAGAACAGTATTATCTGTATTATCTAATGGCGTGCTATCTTTTTCTAAATAGTTTACTGTATAACCCAAATCTGTTCTTTTTGTGTAATACAAAGTTATAACATTTGTATTTTCATTTTCTGATATTGTTAAACTACTCTTATCTGCCGAATCATATACATATCCTGGTATACTTATTACTTCATCACTTGTTTGTATAATACTTCCCTTTACCTTATCTTCTCCTTGTTTTTGAGTATGTAATACCGTATTATTTGTATCATCTGTATCACTATCTTTTTCTAAATAATTTACTTTGTAATTAAAAATATTAATATTATTTTGAATATTATATGTTTCAATATTTAATGAATCGAAATTATTATAGTGCCATAACCTATTTTCATTATTACCGTATTCATGCTCTGTTTTTATATCATCTATATTAGTTGTTTCTTCCACTGAATAACTTGGAAGAGCTGTAACTGTTGTAACTGTTTCTGTTGATTCATCATCGCATAGTTCTATATTTTCAAATTCAAAACCATATTTAGTATTTGAACCATCTGAATGCCAATATACATATATATCTTTACTTGGAATAACAATTTCTTTATTTTTTAAGCTCACACCTGTATATATTGGTGATTTGTATATTGTATCTTCTTTAATATAATAAATATATATATAATCATAAGAATTTTCTGTTTCTGTTTCATTGTTAAATTTTAATTTTAATGAACCTAAGTCACTACTATCTTGTTCTGTTATTACTCCAAGATACTTGCTCGAAGCATCAGTTCCAAGATTTTCTTCAATTGTAAAATTGTATTTTTCTGTATTATTCTTATAAAACTGAATATTATCAAATGTATAAGCCCAATTTTTACTCTCATTTGTTTGAGTAGTTGCCAATAATATATTATCTCTTAATAAATTAACTGTTATAGATGTTGGTCTTACATTTTTGGCATTATTATTATCATTCCAAGTTTTTTTACCTGTTATTTTCCCAAAAACTTTTTTTATATTTATTGTATTTTTTATTTCAAATTCTCTATCCGCAGTATCTTCCAATTGAATTTCATTTACTTCATAATCATATAAATTCACATCATTTTCTGTAACTGTGTATTCATATTTTACGTAATCATCATCAGCTATAGGTATATTAAAAAATGTATGTTCCCAATGATTTGACTCTGATAATGTTTCAGATAAATAAGGTAATCCATTTCTTAAAAGATTTACTGTTATACTTTGTGGTCTAACACCATATTCATCAGAATTATCTTCCCATGTTTTTCTTACTTTTATATTATGTACTGAATGTCCTAATGCAACATTTACTTGATTTCCTGGTATACCCACAACATCATCTATTATATGCCCATTTGTATCTATAGCATTCCATTTTGTATAACAAGTATTCTTTGCTAGTGTACTTATACTCTCATCATCTGGTGCTTTCATATTAATAATTATAAAAGTTAAACTTCCAGATGGTATTTCTGCATCTTCAAAATCCACTGCTACAGATTTTACTTCTGAATTATCTGCAGTAGGATCATATTCTCTCCAATTTGATGCATCTTCTTCTAATGTTCCAGCTGTTCTACTATTAGATACATATAATTTTGGTGAAAATCCTTGACTTTCTGCAAAACTTGTATCTAAGCTTACAAAGGTTCCTTTCCAATCATCTGATGCATTTTCTATGTTATCGTACATTACTAAATTTGTAATTGAGTTTGCACCTGTTCTTACTTTTATTTTATATTTATAATTTCCACCATTTTTTGCAACAACTGTATCTATTACATATCTATTTTCTGTTTTTTCTGTCCATACATTCTTACTAACCTCTTGATATGATGAAACAGCTGGTACTATTGATGTACTTGAAGTTGTCGAAGAAGAATAATAATCTGTAGTATCTCCATCATTATCAACATCATTTGTATCTATATTTTTATTATATATATATGGTTCATCATCATTTAAAGGACTTACATAAAATCTAAATGAATAATTCGCACCATGTGTAAAATATGACTCATATGGTATTTTTATAGGTATATTAAAATATGGAAAATCAGCATAATGAGTTGCAGATAAATATGTATCTAATTTACAATCAGAAAAATCTACTACATATTCTATCCATGTTTTTCCTTCATTCTTATAATTAGTATCTATATTTATTGTAGTATGTTCTTTAAAAAATCCCAAAAATTCTTCACTTGTAAAGCCTGTTCCATCTGGTTTAAGTGCATAACTGTAAAAATTATTAGAACTAATCTTTTGAATTAATTCTTCTTTGGTTGCATTTAATTCTGTTCCTTCTGGTAAAATAACAAATGCTCTAATTCCATCAAATTCATTAGTACCTGTGCTGCTTAGCGTTTTTCTTGCTTCGAACTTTAATTCCCTATAATAAAAATTATTATCATATCCTTTATCAGATGGTGTATTGTAACTGGCAGAAAAATTCTCATAATCTGCACCATATGTAGAATATGCATAATTTCTTTGTAAATAATGACCATATGTATTTATATCAAAACTTGCTATATCATTTGTAATCGTTGTTGTATAACTACTTTCATCTGTTTCGTTCATAAGTGTATAAGTATTATCTGCATTTTTATTGTAAACTTGTAAATAGTCAAAATTATATATTTTACCTGTTTCGGCAATTCCAGAACTTTTTTGAACATTTACTATAGTATAAAATCCACAACTAGTATTTCCATTAAAATTTAGAGATTCTTCTAAGTCGTATATTTCTATATACCATCCAACTACTTTTTCTGTTTCTTCAAATGTTATAGTTTGAGCTGTACCTTTTTTATTTTTTAATGTCTCTCCATATTTTACATATGTATTTGTACCTCTATATCTTACATATAAATCTATATCATATTTATCTGCATCTATTTGAATTCCATTACCATTAAATAAATATGCTGGTATTTTTATACTTTTAAAATAATATTCATTATCAGTTAGTTTTATATATTCATCTTCTTCATTTGTAATATAAAGTAAGTCATCTCCATACCTTACCTTATATTTTGTACCTGTATAGATTGTACTACCATTTATATAATAAGTTACATCATCACCTTTATTAGAATCTACTATTTTATTATATGATGCATTATAATTTGAACTATGATATTTATCTACACCATATAAATTTCCAGAATAAGAAAATTCAAAATCATCTAAATTTAAAGTTTTACTTACTGTATCTAATGTTTGTAATTCTTTATTTTCTCCATCTACATAATATGAATCTTTATATTTTCCTTTATATATCATTTCCAAGTCAACAGATTGTCCTTGATATATTGACTTTGGAAATCCTATATAATATGGATAAAGACTAGTATTAATATAACTATTATAAGAATAATTTGAACTATTATTATTATAACTTCTACCACTACCACTTGCTAATTTATATATACTATTTTCATCTGGCAATACTTCATTCATTTGATAATCTAATAATATACATCCAGTTGGCACACTTTCTTCAATATAATAATCAAATAAAGCTCCTCTTACACCTGTTGTTCCATAGCCATCTGTTGAAGCTGATGGATAAAATTTTACCCATATATAGTCTGAAGCATTTGCACCTAAACCATCATAACTACTAATTTTATTTGTAGTCATGCTTATAGTTCCTGCTCTTTCGGTAGATGTAAATTTAAAGTTTATTGTATTTGTGCTATTTACTACATTATTTAAATTAGCATCTAGTATTATATCTGCTCCATTTAGTACTTCATATGCTTTAACTTCAAAAGCTAATTGTATTGTAGATTCAAAACTTGAATATTGTTCTATTACATTATTGTTGGTAAATATGTATTTTTGATTGTCACTATCATATGTATAGCTCCAATCATAATTTTTAGTACTATTAGATGCTGGATCAGCAGAAATTGTTGTTACAGTTTTAAATGTTGTTTTGTCATTATTTGTTGGTATTGCTTTACCTAGACTATCAACTGTTACTATAAGTTCTCCTGGTTGTATGTTCCTATCTACTCTGCTATTACTTACATTTACTTGTGTTGTAATTACTCTAGTTTCTCCAGATGTAGCATTCCATATATCCTCATCTCTTATTACTGTATTTCCATCACCTACTGCAGAATCATATAAAATCAAACTTAAATTGAATTCTTCTATTCCTTCAAATATAAGTCTTCTTTCTCCAAATATTTCTTGTATTTCTTTTTTGTTATTAAAAATTACGGTTAATAATATTGCAAATACTACTAAAATGATTCCCAAAATTTTAATATTCTTTTTAAATTTCATGAATCTACTCCTATTATAATTTTTTATTATAATTAACTATAGTATTTTTTCGCATATAATTCTATAAAATTTATATTTCATTTTTTGTAGTTTTTTCTATATTTTCTAGGGAATTACATAACTTATATATATATTTTTTTTATTACTTTAATATTTTATTTATTACACAAAACTATTATTTTTATTAGGGATTTAATATTTTAGAACATAAAACTTTAAATAATTTACTGAATAATAAAATAAAAACACATATTATCTAAATATGTGTTTTTATTTTATTTCATATTATATAAGGCTTATCTTATCATTTCAGGATTTGGCATACTTTTATTATCTATATTACGATAGTCTAATGACTTTAATCCATCCAAATAAGAGCCATTATCTAACATCATTGCAGAAATCACATCATTTATACCATTTTTCCCCTTTGCATCAAATCCTACATTTTCTACTTGCTGTGCATTAAATCTATTAAACATCATTGTTCCTGCATTTAATTTTGCTAAAAAGTTATTAATTAAATCTCCACTATGAATAGCTGTACTATTTTTACTTTTTTCTTTATCAAAAAATGGTAATTTAAAGCCAATTGTGCCATCTTCTTTTTCATATGTAAATTTACTAAATATTGTATTTGTAATACACGCTAAACCATATGTAATATCGCTTGGAATTTTTTCTACTAAATGAGATGCTACTTCGAATCCCTTAGAAATTATGTCTTGTTTTCCTCGTTCTGCTCTACCATTTTCATCAAACATTATTGATTTTGTATGATGCCTTAAAAAGAATTTATATTTTAATTTATCTAAAAGTGTTTTGCTTTCTGTATCTTTTGCAACCTTAAGAAATTCCTTTTTTTCACCGGGTAAATCATACAATAAGCTTCCTACCATACTCCATTTATAATGTTTAGCTTTTGGAGCGATTTTAGAAATAGCTTCTCTATTATTAGATATATATTCATCAGAAAAACCTGGTCCATCCATATTTACTACTTGATCTATTTTATCAAATATTTCATTTTCTTTCTTAGCAACAGCTACTCCAAAATGACTCGCTAAGTTTCCTCCCAAAGAATGTCCTGTAACATCTATCGAATTATATTTATTTAAAACTCCGTTTTTGCTAAGATTATCTGCATAGTTTTCCACTTCCTTATGCTGTATAGTTCCAGTCGAATTAACTAATCCAAAATTCGATTTCATCCAGTCATATACTAAACCATTATATGTAGTTAGTCCTTCACTTCCTCTAAATGCAACTATAGCATCATTCGGTGATGTTTCAATTACACATCCATAAAAACCATTATCTGAAACTTTATCATGTATATCAGCAATTTTCCAATCTAAAATATCATCAGAAAATCTTGATATTATATCTTTGTCTATCTCTCTCATATCTGTATACTGTACTAAATCCTGAAGTCTCTCATTTGGATATTTATCTAACAATTCTTTATCAATACTTGATACTATTAAGTCTTTTATTGAAAATGGCCCAATTTCACCATCTGCAATTTTATTCTTTACTGCATTTTCAATAAACTCTAAATATGCTACTTGTGTTGCTTCTTTTAATTCTTTATCTGTATGAGCCATTTTTTTCTAACCTTTCATCATTTTATTTTTACTATACTATTATCGTGAATTTGTATAATTTTTCTTTTTCTTATTTTATATTCTTCAATTAAATTAAGTGGAATATCTACTAAATGCAAACTTTTTTCTTTTAAGTCTATATAATCATCTTTGTCTAAATAAAAAACTAATGATTTTAAATATATATTACTAAATCTATTTCTAATATTTTCATAAATTATTAATAAATCTTTTTCAAAAAAAGAATTTTCTATTATAATTGTCATTAAAAAGTTTGAATTTTTGTAATTATCTGTAAACTCATTAATATTATATTTTTTATCAAATACATTTTTCCCAATTATAGTTGTTTTAATATAAGCATTAATTTTATTTTTAGTTAATTCTTCATAAAAAGCATTTTCTAGCTCATAACACAACATTTTTAAATAATAACTATCAAATACTATTTTTTCTTCAACGACATCGATTAATACTTCAAAAACCAAATTACTATTGTCTTTTGGGCTACAATAAGCTGTAGTTTCATTAAAATTTCCAGTACCGTATCTGTTACCAATTCTCATTACTTTAAATTCTGTTTGATATTTTTCATAAAGCTTTGTCTCTACTAAATTAGATATATAGTTTAAATCCATAATGCTTTCTTCATTGTTTATATATTCATTTTCACTTTCATATTTTTTAATTACAGAACTATTTTCTATTAATCTAACTAATTCTTCTTTTTCTTCTTCAGTTTCACACCAATATTTATAGCAAATATAAGTAATTAAAGCTTTAGTTTCCTTTAATAGAGATAATTCCATAAGTGGCTTTGTAAAATCAATATTAACTTTATAATCTTTAGAAGCATTTGAATTTAGATATTCAAGAAATTTAGGAGATATTTTTTCAATATCTTTTTTATCTATTCCCTTCAAATATTCTAATACTTCTGCCATAGCATTTCTTTCGTTATTATTTAACATAATTTTATCCTTTTCTCAAAAGACTCATCACTTATATTATACCACAAAAAGCCCTATTTTTCAATACTACGTAAGATTGGCTGATATTAAATTAATACCAGCCAAGTTTAATATTATAATTTATTATCAATTTCAATACTCTTTTTTTGCCCATCTTTTAGAAATTCAACTTTTGTTTTTTGGTTGTTTTCTTTGTATTTCTTAGAATAATATCCTTTTGGAATAACATTTATTATTTCGTCATCATTTTTTAAGTTTAAATAATCTCTAACAATTTTTCGTTCCTCATTTGTTTGAAATGGAGAATTATAAAAGTAAAATAAAATATTTAAATCATCACTCATATCTTTACCATATTTTTCTTTATAAAAATACTTATAACTATTGATATAATCCAAATAATTTTTTCTATCATTTTGATTATCAATAATATTATTTGCAGATATTATTAAATTATATGCCTCACCAATATTATTATCAATCTCTAAAATACTTTCTATTAAAATACTTTCATTATTATCAAACTTATATTTTCTAATTACATCTTCAGGTAATAATTCCGACATACTATATGCAAAAACAATATAGTCATCATATCCATTTCTATATTTTTCTTTATTTACATTTTGTGCATAATAATATTCTCTGGTAAATAATTCATTAATTGATTCTAAAAATATGCTTTTACTATAAATTGTATTTAAGCTATTTTTAGAAAGCATATGGTTTAATTCATGAAAATATGCTTCTTTATTACAATTATTAAAAGAAAGCCTTGTTTTATTAACTTTTGAAAAAGTTTTATCTTCTTCTTCTATTGGTTTATAAAAACTAATTTGATTAAATAATGAATTATATTTTCCTACAATTCCATTATTATACTTCTGATTATAAACAGTTTTTAATTTACTTAGCCTTGTATTTATATTATTTATATCAATATAAGATATGTTTTCTTCAATTTCATCTATCAAATATAAATTAATATAATTTTTTTCTTCCTGTGATAAACTATTATTATTATTAACACTTTCTTTAATAATATTAGAATCAAACTTTTCATTATAGCTAGACGATATAAACTTCTTATTAATTGTATATTTTGCTTCAAAAATAAACTTATATGGTATTAATCTATATAAAATAATCATAATAAAAATAATACTTAATATAATTAATTCAGCTTTTAATATCCATTTTAAAAAGCCAAAAGAACCTTCACTCCTTTGGCTATATAAAAAATCTTTATGCGAATTATTATTAGATTTGTTCATATGCATACCAACTAACTAAAATCCTTTAATATTTGTATATTTTCAATATTAGCATGTTTGTATTTTATTTGAGATTTATTTACTGAAAAGCCATTAAATAAAATCATACTAGTTACAATTATAAGAACCAAAACTGTTTCTACTTTAAATATTGCTTTCAAAATATTATAACTTTTTTCTAGAGCTAATATTTCTTTATCTTCTTGAGCTATAGGATATATTGCGTTATCAGAATTTTCAAATTGTTTTTTATAATAATTATAAATATCCATTTGCTCTTTGGTAAATTTTTTTACGATATTTTCTTTTGTGTCAATTAAATTACTTTCTTCTTTCATATAATCACCACAAAAAGATTATAACACATATCTTACTAAAAGTAAATAGTTTATGTCAACTTTAAGGGTTGAAAATTAAAGGATAATTATTATAATTATCCTTCTTTTCTTTTTTGCATATAATACGCACACTTTGCCATTATTCCTGTTGGAATTATTTTTGAAAGTAATTTAGTTATTCTAATAGAAAAACCAGGAACAATATAGAACTTACTCTTAAGTAGCTTTCTTACTGTATATTTTGCCACATATTCACTATTTAATCCCCTTACTCCAAATTTAACATTAGCTACACTATTAAAATTTGTGTCAACTGGACCTGGACAAAGTATACTAATTTTAACATTTGATTTTTCTTTTTTTAATTCTTCCCTTATTGCTTCAGAAAGTCTTACTACATAATTTTTTGTTGCATAATATGTTGCCATTAGTGGACCAGGCATAAATCCTGCAATTGATGCTACATTTAATATTATTCCATTATTTTTTTCTTTCATTTTCTTTAAATACAACTTTGTTAAAATATGTAATGCTGTTATGTTTGTATTTATAAGTAAAATGTCTTTTTCAAGTTCTGTTTCTGAAAATAATCCAAAATCTCCGAGACCTGCATTATTTATTAAAACATCAATATCTTCATATTTTTTATATAAATTAATGCAAGCCTCTTTATTTGACAAATCTGCTATGTAATATTCTACTTTTATATTATACTTACTCTCTATTTCATTTTGTAGTTCTTTTAACTTTTCTTCATTTCTTGCAACTAAGACTATGCTATAATTTCTTTTAGCAAACTCCTTAGCTAAATCCCTTCCAATCCCTGAAGATGCACCTGTAATTAATACCGTCATAATTTTCCTTTTATTATATTATTAAATTATAAATCATTATTTTATCTTTCACCATTTAATTCTTCTAAATTGTTTTTATTAAACTCTATACCTTGTTCTAATTCTTGAGCCAACTCTTGATCTTTCCCTAATGATTGTCCAAGTTTGTCAACCAATTTTTGTGCCATCCCTTTAATAAAACTCTTAAATCCAATTTTCGCTTTTGTTTTCGTTAATGCAACTTTTTTAGCACTCATTTCTGTATAATTTTTACCAACTTGTGCCACTTCACTAACTTTTTCTTTACCTGCATCTATCCCTTTAGATACACCTTCACTTACATAACCTGCACCTTTTGCTGCGCCTTCAATTGCCAGTTCTCCAAATGCTGTAAACATAGCTGCTCCTTTATATGTTTTCTTCCCTATTTCTAGAGCTATTTTTCCTGCATTTGTTTTTGTTGCATCTATTCCTTCTCTTACTGTTGTTTTTGCTGTGTCTATTCCTTCTCTTACTGTTGTTCTTGCTGTGTCTATTCCTTCTCTTACCGTTGTTCTTGCTGTATCTATTCCTTCTCTCACCGTTGTTTTTGCTGTATTTATTCCTTCTCTTACCGTTGTTTTTGCTGTATTTATTCCCTGTTTTGTTTTATCTACTGCTTCCATTCCATGTAGTGCAACAGTTTCTGCTACATCTACAACTTTATCTTTAGCTTCCATTCCATGTAGCGCAACAGTTTCTGCTACATCTACAACTTTATCTTTAGCTTCCATTCCATGTAGCGCCACTGTTTCTGCTACATCTACAACCTTATCTTTGGCTTCCATTCCATGTAGTGCTATTGTTTCTGCTTTATCTGCTAACCATTTTTTACCTTGTTTAGCTTTATTTAAAAAGAATAACTTTCCATCTTGAATTTTACTTTTAAATAAATTTCTAATTTCTTTTGATTTATTTACAGCATTTTCTCTTGCTGTTTTCGCACCAGTATATACATAATGTCCACCTTTTACTGCCAAATCTCCTGCCATTATTCCAGCAGCAACTGTTGTTAATGCTAATCCTTTTCCAGCTCTTACAACAGTTTCTTTTCCCGTTTTTATACCACTTTTTAATTTATCAGTTGCTTCCATTCCATGTAGTGCCACTGTTTCTGCTACATCTACAACTTTATCTCTAGCTTCCATTCCATGTAGTGCCACTGTTTCTGCTACATCTACAACTTTATCTTTAGCTTCCATTCCATGTAACGCCACTGTTTCTGCTACATCTACAGCTTTTCCTTTTATTTTACCAGGAGTTTCTTTTACTCCTTTTTTTACCTTTTGAGCAGTATATACAACTGTGTCTTTAGCTTCTTTAGCTCTTTGTTTTGTAGACTCGATTACCATTGTTTTAGCCTGTGCAAGTTTTGCTTTAGCCTCATTTATACTAGCTACTTTCCCAGCAATTCCATCATCAATTGTCTTTTTTGCTTCAACTAAATTTCTAGAAATAACTGTCTTAGCTACCTCTGGAGTTTCTTTTATTAAATCCTTAAATTGTTCAACTAATTTTAAGTATTCTTCCTTTAATTCATCAAAGCTTTCAATATCTACATTATCATTGTCTAATGTTTCAGCATTTTCAACATTTTCAACATTCATAATATATTATCCCTTTCTAACTAAATCTTTTTTAACAAGTTATTAATTTGTTTAATTACTTCTTCTTTTTTAATTCCAATCTTTTTTAAAGCATTTTCATAAATATCTACACTAGAATTATCTAAATTTATAATTCCACCATCTATAAATTCTTCGCCTAATTTTTCTACTTCCATATGCTTTGTCCTTCCTTTAAATACTAATTATATGAATTATTTACTCTGTAGCAATACTATATTCATAGTTTATGTCATATCTTAATTCTTCTATTTTAGCAACTAAATTAATAGTCTGATTTTCAATAATATCTAATAATTTTATATTACTATTTTGAATATCATCAATTTCAGAATTCATTTTCTCAATAACTTCTTTTTTGAATTTTCTTTTACTAGCAAATAACTTTTTGAATAATCTTACAAAAATATTCTCTTTCTTTTGTTCTACTAAATTATTGTTTCTGTATTTCATTAAAGTTTCAAAATCTTCTTCAGTAGCTATTATACAATCATCAAGTTTTTTCTCACACTCAAAAACAAGTCCATCATATTTTTCAAATTTATCAACTAGCGCTATCAATTTATTATTGTATGAATCTACTGGATTTTTTAAATTAATCAATTTATTTTTATATTTTTCAATATCACTACTGTTTTTTGTAATATTTATCATATATTCAAATTTATTTTTATTATTTAAATATTCTTTGTATTCTTCACTTTCAAATATTGAATCTCTACTTCTATATACTGATTCTATATTTGCTAAAGCTATTTTTTGATTTGATTGCATTTCTTGAATTTCATTTATAATATTTATAAATTGTTCTTTTCTCTTATCATAAATCTTTTGGAATTCTTCATTATATCTACTAATTATTTTTTCTTTTTCATCACCATAATTATCTTTTTTCCCATAATATTGCAATTGTTCATCAAAATTATCACTTATTAATTTGATTTTTTCTTTATAACTTGTATAAACTTTATTATTAAAAATTGCAAATTTTAATTCTTTTTCTTGCACTTCAATATCTGATAATTCTTTTATTCTTTCTAATAGAGCTGTTCCTATATTTTCCATTTTATCCTCCGAACCATTATATTTTTATATTATTTTAATGAATTTTCAAAAGCATTTAACATTTCATTTACTTCTTCATCTTCTATTCCAAGTTTTTCTTGATAATTTATTATTTTTTCATATAATGAAACTTGTTTTTCTCTCATGTTTTTATATAGCCTAATTAAACTTTCATCAGTTAACCTACTACAATTAATTTTTTTCCCATTAAATTCAACAATTTCTTCACTTGACATAAAAATACACTCCTATCTATTTTACCTTATTATAATTTTAACACTATTTTTTATATAATTTTTATTAGTAATTAAAATGATATAAAAAATTAATCGAATTGAAAAAAAGAGGCTATAAAAAACCTCTTTCTATATTAATTTACTTTTTGACCTTGTTTAATCCATACAGACACACTTCCATCTTTGCAATAAAAAATTCCATTTCCTTCATCATCTACATAAACAGTTTCTTCCATATTTCCTGTACAATCATAAAAAACGGTATTTGCCAAATTCTTTCCAACGTTCATTTGAATATTTCCGCCTTTTCCATCAGACATTACAACAGCTAATCCTGAATCTGGATGTTCCTCATCACCGAAGTCTTGTAAATCCTATAATATTTAAATCATTAAAATAATCATATTGTTCACCATATGCATAAAACTTTCTAACATTTAATAAAGTATCTAAAATACTTTTTTTATCTGATATTTCTTTACTTGGTATTCCATAATAATCTCCGTAAAAAACACATGGAAGACCATCTTTTCTAAGTAAAATAAGAGCATATGCTAATGGTTTAAACCAATCTAATATCCAAGATTCTAAACCCTGCTCTGGTTCTGTATCATGATTATCTACAAAAGTAACGGCCATCCATGGATTGTTTCCAACAAGTGTATCTTCAAATATTTTGCTCATATCATATTCTCCATTACTTCTAGAAGCTCTATAAAAATTATAATGTAATGGAACATCAAATAATTTCATACATCCATTAGTTTTTTGTATGTAATTGTTTAAAACATCAATATTTGTACTCCAATATTCTCCTACTGTATACAATTCTCTATCAGAATTTTTTTGTAATTCTTCAATCCATTCAGGAAAAAACTCTGCTCTTATATGTTTTACTGCATCTAATCTAAATCCATCAGCATTTGTAGTATCTAAATACCATTTTCCCCATTTTTTTAATTCATTTACTACATCATAATTATTTAAATCTATATCAGCTCCCATTAAATAATCAAAATTTCCATTTTCTTTATCAACATCTTCATCCCAATGTTTACCATAGAACTTATAAATTGCAGCCCTTCCTGAATTTTCGTCCCAATCGACACCATGAAAATGTGTCCAATTCCACTTAAAATCTGAATATGTATTTCCTCTTCCTGGGAAAACATATTTAGTCCATACTCTTATTAATTTTGCATCTGTTAAACTAACATTCCTATCAGTTGCATCATCTTGAACTGCTAATACATCTTCTGTTTCATCTGCACCCATTTTATGATTTAAAACAATATCAGTTATAACTTTAATATTATTCTCTTTTAAAGCTTTAATTGCAGTTAAATATTCTTCCTTTGTTCCATACTTTGTTGGGATACTACCTTTTTGATCAAATTCACCTAAATCATATAAGTCATATACACCATAACCTACATCATCTTTACCACCTGCACCTTTATATGCTGGTGGAAGCCAAATATAAGAGATTCCTATATTTTCCAAATGTTTTACATCTTTTGTAAGTTTATTCCAAAGTGTAGAATCACTAGGCAAATACCATTCAAAATACTGCATCATAGTATCATTTCTAGCCAAATCTATCACTCCTAATCTATTTAATTAATTCTAATATTTTATTTTTATTAGCCATAATAGTATTATATCCTGTTTGTATTACTTCATCAG
Organism: Clostridiales bacterium UBA7001; assembly: GCA_002449785.1. Classification (GTDB taxonomy): domain Bacteria; phylum Bacillota; class Clostridia; order TANB77; family CAG-508; genus Scatovivens. The sequence continues at coordinate 66,409 of DJXP01000004.1, read as the reverse complement.
CATTTGTTATTTCTAAAAGTGTCGTTCCTTTGCAATCTATTTCAATAGCTAAATCTGCTTCTTTTTGTGCTTTTCTAACATCTTTTAATGAGAAAATATCTACTGTCCTTAAAAGCACTGCAAATATATCTTCTCTTGGAACATAATCATCAATTTTAAAACTAAGAGCTAGTGTTTTATCTGCTCCCATATCTTTTAATATTTTTACTGGTAAATTATCTTTAGTGCCACCATCTATAAAATTATATTTACCATATTGGCATGGTGTAAATACTCCCGGAAAAGACATACTAGCTCTAGTAGCTTTATCTATAGGTGCATCATAAATATAATCGATATCATCATTTTTTATATTATATTTTTTTGATAAAAATATACATTCTTTTGTTGATATTGTGTCTACTGTACATATTGCATACGGAATTTTTATTTCACTCATATTTTTTATATTTTTATCTTTGCTTACTTCAAAAAATAATTTCTCAATGTTTTCACCAGGTATAAGTCCCTCAACTTTTGCAGTTCCAGATGTTACATATGTAAAACCAGCTTTAAAAATCGGCCTTTTTTCTATTTTAGTAAGCATTTTATAATATTTCATTGTTTTTTCTTTTATTTCATCTGTTTTATACCCCATTGCATAAAAAGATGCAAACATACTTCCAGAACTTGTTCCAGATAAATAATTTATTTTTACACCTAATTCTTCTAATGCTTGCAAAGCTCCTATGTGTGCGAGTCCTTTTAAGCCTCCACCTGCTAGTGCCACTCCTAAACTCATATTATTCTTCTATTTCTTCCTTTCTCTTTACATATAGTGTTTGTGTCGGATAAGCTAAATCTACATTTTCTTTTTCAATTAAATATAATAAATTACATAATATATCTTGTTTTGCTTTTAAAAAATTTGAGTAATTTGCTTCTCTTACAAATAAAAATATTTTTATATCGCTACTTGAATGTGTTATTTCATTTAATGATACTTCAACTGTTTCCTTAATAATATTAGGGTCATTTTGAAGCATAAGCTTAATTTCTTTAACTATTTTCTTTATTTTATCTGATGGAGTTTCTAAGCTTAAATTAAGTACACAATCAAATCTTCTACTTGTTAGTCTATTCCAATTTACAACATAAGTTGAGGTAATAGTTGAATTTGGAATTGTTATTACTGCATTATTAAACGACTTTATTCTTGTACTTCTAAATGTAATATCTATAACACTTCCTTGAAACTCACCTACTTCTATCCAATCTCCTACGACAAATGGTTTATCCGTTAAAATTGTAATACCACTTAAAATGCTTTTTACAACATCTTGTGCTGCAAGAGCTATTGCAGCACTTCCAATTCCAAGTCCTGCAGCTAAACCACTAAATTTACTTAAATCATATCCTAATTCATTAAATGCTATTACAATAAATATAATCCATAAAAAGCCTCTAATTATGCTACACAAAAATTTATTTATAGCTGTATTATTAGATTTTTTTAAAAATTTATACAAGACAGCTGAATCAACATCAATTAAAGTCGTTATAATTCTTGTTATATAATAAATTACAACGATTCTAAAAAGCTTATTCATTACATATAATACTTGTTTACTTGTTGGTAAAATGTTTATACTGCAATACACCCCAAGAAAAACAAAAAATACACATAATGGTTTATACATTGAACTTTCTTTTGGATTCTTTTTTCTTCTAATGATTAAATAGCTAATTTTAATTAAAAATTTAGCAAGCATTCCTCTTAATAGTATAAATAAAACTAGTACACCAATTGCAATTTGAATATCAAATATTTTTAGCAAATGATCTAAATCAATTGAAGAAATCATCTGTTGTAAACCAGTCATAATCTTAAGTTTATTTCCTCCTATATTATATTCTATACGATATTAAATATATAATTACACAAAATAATTATATATTAAAAATAAAAAAATGTATATAGTTTTTAGAATAAAACTATATACATTATTTTTTACAAATACTAAATAAATTTAATTATCTCTTTCCGATTTTTCTATTTATTTCATTTATTTCAATATCTAATTCACGTATTTTTTTATTTTGTAAAGTTATTAGTTGTTCTAATCTTTCTTCAGATAATGTATCTAAAATTTCCGGATTATTTCTAACTTTTTGTAGTATAGAATCCATAATCTTTTTTTCTTTTATATCTTTTTGTAGCCTTTTTGTAAAATCATCATTACTCATAATTTATTTTTCTCCAAAACTATACTAATTATTCGACAGGTGTTTCTGGAACAAAATCTGCTTTCCCTTTATTTGTTTCTGCAACCAGTTCTTTATCTTTTTCTAATATTTTTTCTTTTTCTGCAATTTTTCCATCATTATATTCACATGTAATTTTAAGACATTCTTTTAATGGCTTACCAGTTTGTACCATCATCTCATGCAATAAATCAAATTCTTCTGGTTCAATATCAGATATTGCTTTTAAAGTATCTTTTTTTCCATATACATTAGGTCTAGTCAATGTATCAATTATTTCATATTTAGTATCTCTAGGAATATTTTTATCAGATAACATATCTAATCTTGTTGCATAATCTAAAGAACTATATTCAGATTCTTTTCTAGCTACATTATATAATTTTGCCCTTCCTTGTTCTATTTCTCTTGTAGCTGTTTCCTCAGTATAGTAATTATCTTTAATCCATTGTTCAATAGCTCTATTAGTTTCCTCACATTTAGGTAAACTTGCCATTACTATTCCTTGATTTCTTCTATGTAATAACATCTCCATTAATTTAAGTTTTAATCTCATAGATTCAAAACTAGCAATTACAGTTGCTAATTCCTCACCACACTCTCCTACTTTTCCATTATATGCTTTACGCATTTCTTTAATTTTTATAGGTTCAGATACAATACTACTTATAGAATAAGCCTTTGTCTTCCTTTCATTTGTATCAGTAATATATTCGCTATATTCTCTCATATATTTTTCTCTCAATTCATCAGATGAAAAAAACGGTATCAAAGAAGTTGCCATACGCATATCATGTGTAGATTTTATAGCTTTTTCAATTTTTTTATCGTTTTCTTCTTGTATTGCCATACGAAATATTGGTTCATTTCTATTAAATGATTCTGCAATTATTTGTTTACCAGCCATATTAATTTTTCCTCCATATATACATTTTATTCAAACTATAACTATTTTATCATATTTTTGAGTCCAAGTCAACCATTATGTAAACTGCATTTTTACAAAATAAAGCACTAGTATTACTAGTGCTTTTACTTATATTTTCACTTCTAATTATTTCGAATTTCACAAGAAGTAGCATAATATTGAGCAATTAATTCATCTAATTCGACACTTACTTTATAAATAACTGAATAATCTTCTCCATCTGATATACACTTATTTAATTTTTCTCTTAATTTACAAATTTTATCATCTAACATAATACCACTCCCTTTTTATTATTTTTCTCTTTTTGTATATTTTAAAAATAACATATTGTTACAGCAAAGTCAACAAATTATCAGTATTTGTTCGTTTTTTCGTAAGACATTTTTCGACTATTTTTTACAATTAATATAAGAGAAAAAATTAATACTATTATTGATAATATTTGTGATACTCTAAATGCTCCTATCATTAAACTATCTACTCTAAGTCCTTCGATTACACTTCTAGAAGCCGAATATAAAAAGCAATATGTAATTACTACTTGCCCTTTGTACTTTCTTCTTCTTAAAATTATTTCTAAAACTATAAATATTAATAGAGTCGCAATCGATTCATATAAAAAAGTTGGATGTACTTCTATATAGCCATTTATTGTATTTATTCCCATTCTTAAAAATGATGTAGTTTCTGTTCCATATGCTTCAATGTTAAAAAAGTTTCCCCACCTTCCAATACATTGTGCAATTGAAACTGATGGTGCTGTTAAATCCAAAATATCGAAAAGTTTATCTTTTCTATAAGTTAAAAATAAATATAAAAATCCAAATATTAAGCCACCGAATATTGCAAGCCCTCCATCGCGAATATAAAAAATCTGCAATAAATTATTTTTATAATCATCAAATCTGAATAAAACAAAAAAAACTCTTGCACCAATAATTCCTATAATAAGTGTAACTACATATTTTTCTATTAAATCTTCATATTTATAATTAATGATTTTGGAATTAATCATTAAAAAAATTAATCCTAAAATCGCACCTAAAACTATGCATATAGCATATTTATATACGCCTATTCCAAAAACTGAAAATGCAATTTTTGAAGTATATAATTCTAAATTTATACTAGGAAATTTTATTAGATTCATCTTTTTCCTCTTTATTTGGCTTTATTACTGATATAACTTTCATCTCTTCAACAAATATTTCCTCAAAAATTTTCTGAACATATTCTTTGTTTACTGTATTTATATTATCTATATAGTCAAATGGTGAAATACCTTTAAAATACTCAGATACAATTATTGTAGCTATATCTGAGACATCATTAAAATCTCTTATTAATTCTCCATACACTTTCTTTTTTGCTCTTTCAAATTTATTATCATCAATTCCATATTTTTTTAAATATTCTATTTGTTCTGAATATATATTAAATACTTCATCAATATAATCAGTTTGAACTTGAATCAAAAAATGTGCATATGTTTTTGAAAATTCATAATTAAATGATGGTGGACTTATTATATATCCTTTGTTATATAATTTTTCATAGAAATCTGAGCATTTACCAAATAATATATCACCTATAATTTGAAGTGCTAAATCTTTTCTAACATCATTCGGATTTACATTATTATCTTTATAACCTATCATAACAGCAGGTATACTAATATCCATTTTTTCTTCTATATATTTTTGCACTATTTCTTTAGGTTCTTCATTATATTTTCTTTTTATCTCATTTTCCCTTTTAGTAAGAGTCATTCTTTTCTTTATTTTCCCAATAGTCTCTTCAGGCAAAAAATCTCCGAGAAAGTACCATTACCATATTTTCAGGGCTATAGAAATTATTATATATAGTGTATAGGGTCTCTGGTGTGATTAAAGCAATGGATTCCTTACTTCCAGCAACATCTATATTTATTTCATTATTTTTATACATACATTTTAGTGTATTCATATAAAGTTCCCATTCAGGATAATCTTTATACATCATTATTTCTTGTTCAATTATTCCACGCTCTTTTTCAACATTTTCTTCAGTAAAATAAGGATTTTGAACATAATTCATAAATTCATCTAAAGCTTCATCAAAATTTTCAGTACATTCAAATAAAAATGCCGTATGATCATTAGTTGTATATGCATTTGCATCAACTCCTAATGAAGTTAAAACATCTAAACTGTTTTTTCCATTTTCTTGTTCAAATAGTTTATGTTCTAAATAATGAGCTATTCCATCTGGAACACATACAAGTTCATTATTATTTAAAGAATAAAACTTGTTATCAATTGAACCATATTTAGTACTCCAAACAATATATTTTTTTCGTGTGTTTTTAGGTATTATTATTACTTTTAATTTATTATCTAATTCCTCTATATATATTTTTTCCTTAACTATATCATTTTCTATTATTTGCAATTAAATCGTACACTCCTTTATAATTATTTAAATTTTATGGAAAACTTATAACCATTATTTCAAATCAATTAGCTAAAAAATAAATTGTATTTATTTGTATAGAATTTGCAATAGCAATTATATCTTCTTTCGAAACACTTTTAATATCTTCTATATATTTTTGAACACTCTTATGTGTATTTGAAATTTCCTGTCCAATATAATATACGATTTCTGTATCTTGTTCTTCCTCAATAGTCTTAATACCTGAAATTAAATATATTTTAGCATTTTCAATATCTTCATCTGAAAATTTTCCATTTTTTATATTATCTAATTGAACCTTTATTTTATCTAATGCTTTTTTATAATTTTCAATCTCTATCCCACATCTAATAAAAATATTTGATTTTTGTTTTATAAATGAACTTCTTGCAGAGTAAGCTAGTCCTTCTTTTTCTCTCACATTTTGAAATAGCATTGAATTTGCACCATCACCTAAAATTGCATTATAAACTAAAGCAGTAGCAATAAAATTATCTTTTTTTTCTAAAATATCTAATCCTATTACTAATTTTCCTTGAGAAATATTCATTTCTTCTTTGATTTCTCTTGCTTTTTCCACAATTTGTTTGCTTTCTGTGGATTCATTATTCAAAATATAAGCACTACTTCTTGGTTTTAATTTATTTAAACATTCATTACTTTCTAAAATACTTTTAACATTTTCTCTAGAAATATCTCCGGATACAAAAATGTCTATTTTTGCATTATCTATTAACCAATTATAATATTCTGAAAGATTTTGAATTGTAATACTATCTAAATCATTAACATATCCGTATTTATATAATCCAAATCCCTCTTCACCATACATTGATGATATACAATTTTCAAGTGCATAAGCATCTTTATTATCTATCTTGCTTTCAATAATTTTTTTAAGATTTTCTTTCTCAGAATTAAAAATATCACTACTTAAGTGTCCATTTTCTTTAACAGGGTCAAAAACTATATCTAATAACATATTTAAACTTTTTTCTAATATGTTATCATTATTAAATGAATAGCTATTATTTATTGTTTCTATAAAAAATTTTAAAACAACATTATCTCCGTACTTATCAACACCGCAATTAAAGCTAGCTCCATACATATTATCAAGTTCTACATTAATCTTATATTGACTTGGATATTTTTGAGTTCCTCTTTTCAACATAAAAGGTATTAGAGCATTTTTAGTAACACTTTCTCTTTTTAGTTCTGTTGTTAAAATAATACAAGCAATATCTGTTTTATATTTATCTGTACAAATTAAATGTGCTTTAATTCCATCTTTTAATTCAAGAGTTTCTTTGTTCATATTTACCTTCCTTTTTAATCATCTTCTATATATTATTCATTTTTTATAAATTTTTATTCGATTTTGTAGTAATAATACTATCATAAAAAAATTATTTATTAAAGTAATTTTTTTAACTTTTGTAAATATTATATATTATAGATATTGACTTTTCCCATATTTTTTGTTATTATATTTATGCTGTTAGTTATGCGGGAATAGCTCAGTTGATAGAGCGTCGCCTTGCCAAGGCGAAGGTCGCGGGTTTGAGCCCCGTTTCCCGCTCCATTTTTTTACATTTTAATATTTTGGCGCCTTAGCCAAGCGGTAAGGCACGAGTCTGCAAAACTCTGATTCATCGGTTCGATTCCGATAGGCGCCTCCAAACAAAAAACGGTAAATATTATAATTTACCTTTTTTTTTATTTACTTATGTCTGTCCATCTAAAAATTTAGAATTAATAGTATATTACAATTCTATTACTTATTTTTAAAACTGTTGATATTAAAATTAATTTATGATATGATTTTTTTGTAAAAATTTAATATGCTTAAGGAGAGTTCTATGGAAAAGAAAGAAATAACAGCCAAAACAACTGTTAAAGCAATAATTACAGGATTTGTATCATATGGAATAATTACAATATTTATATGCTATATTATACTTACAATAGCAAATTCTATTTTAAATAATTATAGCGGAACTAGTTCTGGAGGATTATATATTACTCTACCTATGATTGCTGTAATTTTAGTTTATTGTATAATTCATCTCGTATGTAGAATGAGTACATATGATGTTTTTAAAAAATGTAAAACCAATCCTGATAATTATAAAAATATCTCAAAATTTTTAAATATATTTTTTATAGTAGTAATTTTAGCATCAATAATTTTATTTTTAGGATTATTAAACATGAATTTAAAATATCAATTAATGACAATTAATTATTCTACATTAAAATACAAAGAAATATTTTCTGAAAATTTTGTTGAAACACTTCATAACCAAATGATTTCAACTTATAATACATACAGAACAAATCTAATTACAGCTACAATTATTTTAGAGATTGGTTGTGCTATTTCTTTTCTATCTTTAATACCATATCAATCTAAAATGATAAAAAAATATAATGAATTTTAAATATATATTTCTATATAAAAAAATCACTTTTAATTAATATTTAAAAGTGATTTTTTTATTTTATTCTTCATGTCCTTTTAATTTTTCAGCTCTATCTGTTGCAATTAAATTATCTATCATTTCATCCATATCCCCATTTAAAAAGTTCTCAAATTGAAAAATACTAAGTCCTATTCTATGGTCTGTTATTCTTCCTTGAGGATAATTATAGGTTCTTATCTTTTCACTTCTATCACCTGTTCCAACTTGGCTTTTTCTTTCACTAGCAACAGCTTTTTCTTGTTTCTCTCTTTCAATTTCATAAATTCTTGAACGAAGTAATCTCATTGCATACTCTCTATTTTGAAGTTGTGATCTTTCTGTTTGACATTCTGCAACAACACCTGTAGGCTCATGAATTAATCTTACAGCAGATGATGTTTTATTAATGTGCTGACCACCTGCTCCAGATGCTCTAAATACTTCCATTCTAATGTCTGCAGGATTTATATCTACTTCTACATCTTGAACTTCAGGAAGAACAGCAACAGTTGCTGTTGATGTGTGTATTCTTCCACTGCTTTCTGTGTCTGGAACTCTTTGAACTCTATGAACTCCACTCTCAAACTTAAATCTACTATATGCTCCTTTACCTGTTATCATAAAAGATATTTCTTTATATCCACCAATTCCAGTCTCATTTTCATTTAATACTTGTATACTAAAATGTTTTCTCTCAGCATACATAGAATACATTCTAAATAATACTCCAGCAAATAATGCAGCTTCTTCTCCTCCTGCACCTGCTCTTATTTCACATATAACATTACTATCATCATTTGGATCTTTAGGAATTAAAAGAATTTTTAATTCCTCTTCTATTTTAGGAAGCAAGTCTTTTGCCTTCTCCATTTCATCTTCAGCAAGTTCCTTCATTTCAGGATCATTCATCATTTCTTTTGCTTCATCAAAATCTTGCTTTACTTTTTTATATTCCCTATATTTTAATACAACATCTTCTAAATCGCTGTGTTCCTTCATAAGTTTTTTCCATTCATTTTGATTAGAAATAACTTCAGGATCTGAAATTAATTTATTAAGTTCCTCAAATCTTTTTTCAACATCTTCTAATTTCTGAAACATATTAAAACTTCCTTTTCATTTAAATTGCTATAATATTATATCACATCATTTATCAAACAGCAAGAGAACTACCTTAATTAAATAACTAACTTATTATATTTAATATCAAGTTCATCTAATAAATTCATTTCTCTCTTTGAGCATGTTAAAATTATAATTTGATTTTTAGAATAATTATTATTTAAATATTTTAATATATTTTTTAACCTTTCGTCATCAAAATAAGCAAATGCTTCATCTAGTATTATTGGCATAGTTTCTTTTGATATTTCAGATAATGCACTTAATCTTAAAGATAAATACATTTGGTCTATTGTTCCCACACTAAGCCTTGAAACAGGTACATAATTACCATTTTCTACTTCTACTTTAAGTCCATCATTATCATTAATTACTACATTTTTATACCTGTCATCAGAAATTTCTGAGATTATTTTACATAAGTTTTTAGTAAACTTAGGACTAATATTTTCTTTCACCTGATTATATGCATTTTCTAAACAATTTTTAGCAATATTATACGAATTATTCAAAGACAATAATTCATCTTTTTCTTGCTCTAAATCTTCTAATTCTTCTTCAATCTTTGCTAAATTATCTATTTTCTCTTCTAAATCTTTACTTGCTTTTTCCATTGATTGTAATTTGAATTTTATAGTATTTAATCTTTTCTCTCTTATTTCTATATCTTTTATAAGTTCATCATAATTTTTATCTAAACTCTCATTTATAAAACCACTATCTAATTTACTAATATATTTATTAGTTAAATACTCATTTTCTCGTTTTATTTCATTAAAAAGCTTTTCTTCTTTTTCCTTAGTCTCATTCGATTTTACTTCTTTATTTTGTTTTAAAATTTCGATTTCATTTATCATTTTAGTGTTGTCATCACTTCTTGTTTTCTCATATTCTTTCTTTTTTTGCATATTTATATATATGTTGTAAAGAACAAATATTAATGGTGCAATTATAGCTAAAGAAATAATTTTTATACTTGAAAATATTAATACTAAAACCAATGCAATAATTAAAATTATGGCTGAAATATAATGAGTTTTAAGATTTACACTCTTATATTTATCTTCTCCATGCTGATTTTCTATTTTTTGATTTAAATCAATTATTTTCTGATTATATTCATTTTCTAAATTCTTATTAAAATTAATTTCTGCACTTTTTACTCGATTATTATCAAGCTTTGTTTTAACTTCTCTTAAAAATGCTATTTTGACTTCTTCAATTTTTTCTTCTTCTTCCAAATTTTCTTTTTGATTAGTTGTATCATATATACTTTCTTTATAAGTTTCTAAACTTAATTTTTCATCCATAAGTTTATTAATTCTATTTGTAACTGTATTTATAGGTCTTTGAAAAGTTCTATCAGTTCCAACTTCCTCATTTTGTCTTTTATTTAATCTATCCATAGACTTTTTAAAAGAAATACTATCATCACCTGATGAAATAAGATTACTAATTTTTTGAATAATTGATGTTTGTCCTGACCTACTTAGTTTTAATCCTTCTTGTTCATTTATTGCAGTATTATAAAAAGTTTCTTCATCAATACCAGTTTGTTCTGTAAAAAAATCTATTCCTTTATTTTTATCAATTACAAACTGTTTAGAAATATCTTCTTTATTTTCATTATATATTATTGGATTTTTTTTCTTAAATTCTCTATATACTTCAAAATATTCTCCACTATCTAATTTATATGCAATCTTTCCTGAAAAATCTTCGATTTGCCACGGCTTAAATTTATCAAAATCAGAAACATCTTTACCATTCTTATTTTTTGAAGCACCATATAGCATACTTGCAATAAATTTTAAAACACTTGATTTTCCAGATTCATTCTCACCAAATACAACATTTATTTTGTCATCAAAATCTATATTTTTATTTTCTAGTTTTCCGAAACCATTTATTTTTAAATAATCTATTTTCATGCCTTTATCCCTTCTAAAAAGTATTTTTATTTCATAACATCTAAGCCAATTTCAATTGCCTTTTGAAGTTCTTCTTCTGTACATTGTCCAGAATTATATGCTTTAATTGCTTCTCTTACAAAAATTCCTTTAAGATTATTTTGTTTTGCAAGTTCTTCTACATCATAACTAATTTTTGTACAATCTTTTATTTTAAGCACATTTTCTATATTAACGGCTTTTAAGAGCTGTCTTACATCTATTTCAAAATTCCTATATCCTGTTAATACGAATTTATATAAATTTTTTCTTTCTAAATTAATATCTAATAAATTCTCAACCAAATCTTCTCTTGAAGCAAAATTTGTAACATCAATTTCTACCACTTTAAATTCTCTACTATCTAATGGTACAAACTCAATATCAAAACTATCTTTATTTATTTCTCCAACAATCATTCCATGCTTTCCAAGTTCATCAAATCCAAGAGAAATAGGTGAGCCAGGATAATATGCTTTTTTTGCTGTTTCAATATTGCTTTTATGAATATGTCCAATAGCTATATAATCAAATTCTAAGGCATTTAATTTTGACTCTAAAATTGGATTATAAGAAAAACCATCTGCATCTTTTCCACCGTTTAAGTCACAGTGAGATATAAGAATATTAACCTTTGTATTATTCTCTGGATATACATCTAAAAGTGGAGACTCTTCCATATAAAACTCTGTAAAAGCTAGTCCATATATATTTACATTTTTATCTTCATATTTTTCTATTTGAGATTTGTTAAAAATACATACATTATCTCCAAAATTATATGTCTCATAATATGAGCCTTTTATATAAGGGTCATGATTTCCAGGTGTAATAAACACTTTAGTATTTGGTATTTCATGAAAACAATTAATAATAAATTCAATTGTTGATTTTTTTACATATTCATGTTCATATAAATCTCCTGCTATAAAAAAATATTCTATGCTATTATCTTTAATATAATTAATTACTTTTTTAAATACATTTCTTTGCTCTAATCTTCTTTTTTCTCCTAATCCTTCTCTTGTATTTAAAGAAGTAAATGGTATATCAAAATGCATATCTGCTATGTGTACAAACTTCATATATTTTCCTTTCTTAATAAAAAAGAGACTATTTATACTATAGCCCCTTTAAATCTAACTTACTCATCATCACTAGTTCCAAACAGTTCATCAAATTTTGCTTCTAGTTCTTTTTGAATATCTAGAAGCTCAGCTTGTCTTTTATCTTCAGGCTTAGTTGATGGTTCTGCTGACATTCTCATTGATGAATTTGTATTTTTATTATCATTATTATTATCTATAGTATTAAAACTATAATTACTATCATTATTATTTGATTTATTATCTGAATTGTTAACATCATCATCAAATAAACTATCTAAGTCTTCTAATGAGTTTTGAACTTCTGAACCTGAATTAGAATCAGATTCTTCAACATAAGGATTATATGGATTATACTTTCTCCATACACCTCTTTCAACATTAACATCATTGTGATTTGCTTTATATCGTGTAACAATCTTTCCTTCAGGATATTTAAAGTAATAATACTTATTAGCTTTAATTGGTTTTAATCCTTTTTCATAAATAATACATAGGTCATTATCCATTCTTCTAAGTTCATCTGGAGTCATTAATGCTCTACCCATTATTTGGTCAGACTCACTCTTACCTTGTTTCCAGTCTTCTCTATCTTTGTTTACAGATATATTGTCTCTTGTTATAGTTTTTTCACCAAGAGCTTTTGAAAAATATTCAACTGTTTTTTGAGAGTTTGAACCTAAAAATACATGTGTATCACAGTTACCAATTATTGTTTCATATGCTTTTTCATATACATCTTCTAACTGGTCTAAGTTCTGTAATATAACACTAAATGATATTTTTCTACTTCTTGAAGTAGATATTTTTTTGTCAAAATCTGGTATTTGTCCAATGTTTGCAAACTCGTCAAGTATGAAATATGTAGGAATAGGTAATGCTCCACCTGAATTATCAGCAAAATCATATAATTGTTGTATCATTTGTGAGAAAAATATTGTAAGTAAGAAATCATATGCAGTATGTGTATCTGATGATATAACATAAACTGCCGTTTTTTTCCTACCAATATCTGTAAAGTCTATTGTATTTGTTGATGTAACTTCTGCTATTTCTTTTGAATCAAATTTTCCAAGTTTTGATTGTAATGTTCCTAGAACTGAACCAAAGGTTTTTTCTGGAAGCATCTCAATATTTTTATAATACATTCTTGCTGGATGATCAAATGGTAATTGATTCATTAAGTTTGTAAGTAAGTTGTCTCCTCCACTACTATTAGCAGTTCTAACAAGTTCTGAACAACTTGCTAAGGATTGTTCTTCTGGTGGTCTAGTGGCTTTTAAATAATATATTAATGCTTTCATTAACATTTCAGACATATCATCCCAGAATGGATCAGAACTCTTACTTCCATCGCCTTGTCCTTTAACAATAGTGTTTGCAATAATATCTACATCTATTTCATTATTAATATGGTGAAGTGGATTATATCCATCACTATTTTGTGGGTGTACTAAATTTAATACTTTAACATCATAGCCTTTTGCTTTAAAATATCCTGCTGTTTTGTCATATAATTCACCTTTTGGGTCTGTAAAAACGTATGAACCTAATAATTGAAGTGCATTTGGAATAACATATGATGCTGATTTACCAGCACCAGAACCTCCGTACAATTAAAACATTAACATTTCCACGTTTATCAACTGGTAGATAGTTCTTTTCAGCAAGAACAATACCTTTGTTTTTACTTAGAACTCTATATTGTTCTCCATGCTCACTCCAATCACTTGAACCATTTTCAATGTCTTCATATTCACTTTTAGGAATAGCCCTAATTATTCCAATAATAACAAACAATGCATAAAATCCTAAAAATGATCTTGTTACAAGCCAAAATGAATATCTATATTCATCCTCAAAAATACATTTTTTTAGCTGTTCTAGTGGTTTAGTAAGTCCTAATCCCAAATTCATTAATAATACTTCCCAATTTACAGTATCTCTTCCTGTTGCTTCTCTTAATCCATCTTTAATAGCTGTACTAAATGGAGCAATTCCCCATACAATAATTACAAGTATTAAAATTGAACTTACTATTAATTTACCTTTTATTTTTTTTATAGCTCTTCTTAATTTTTCAAAAAATCCCATTTTTTCACCTTTTTTCTTCTGAATATAATAAAGATAATTTAATTATTTAGACTGTTCTTCTGAAGCATCATCTTTTTCATGTGGTTCTCTGGTTTTTTTAGGTCTACCTTTTTTGTTTTCTTTAGAAGAACTCTCTACCATACTTTTATTTTTTCCACTTTTTGTTGGTTTTTCTACATAATTGCCATCTGCAAATGTATTTTCATCCATTACTGCTGCTTTATACTTTGGATCACTAGATTCAAGTTCTCCAATTCCACTAAATTCATCTAAAAGGAAATGTGGATTTAACTTATTAAAATCATCTCCAAAATAAGCTCTAGCCAAATCTTTAATCTCTTTGTCTGAAACATTCTTCACTGGTAATTCTTTATTTTTATCACTACCACCACTTGGCTTTGTAGTTTTATCTTCCATATATTTTAATCTCCCTTCAGTCTCTTTCTACATTATTTCAAAAATAAAATACTTTTTATTTGGTTTTAACTTGCATTTTCCCTTTACTTCATTAGCCTCCTCATCAAAATATAAAGTTGGTTTAATCTCCTCAGTTGTTTCTGGGTCTATTATTGAAAAAGGCCTTTTCATATTTGGAGTATAAGGAAATTCTTTATAATCTTCTTCTTCACTAGATACAAACTTATATTTCATTGGCATTGGTTTTTTAGAAATTTTAATTGTATCGTAGTCTAGAAATCCCATATTTATTACGACTTTTTCTTTTGCAAAAGAAAAAATTAAAAGTGGATTTCCTTCTGGTGCAGGATTACTTACAAAAAAAGTTTTCTTTTTATTGCTACCAACATATTCTTCTGTAAAATCCAGCCTTTCCACATTATATTTAGAAGAAGTTTTTATAAATTCCTTTGCGGTTCTATTTACTTTATATATTACAGTATTTACTTCTTGTGGATCTGTAATACTAAAATACTTTCCGTGTAAAAAATCTTCTACCATTATTATTTCTCTCCTTTATATTATCCACTGCAAAGTGGCTTTTTTCTTTAGCTACATATATAATTATATATCACTAACTATTAATTGTCAATTATTTTTGACGATTTATGTCAACTTTCAGGTGTATATACTAATTAAATTTAATTAACTAAATTGCATTTTCCCCTCGTGGATTAAATGAACATATTTTATCTAGTTTTTTAAATAATTTCAGTTCTTCATCATTTAACTCTTTAGGAATCATTATTTTAGTATCTAAAATCAAATTACCTCTTCCACCTTTTCCGTTTTTGTAGCCTTTATTTTCAATAACTATTTTTTCACCACTTTGTATTCCTGAAGGAACATATACAGAAACATCTTCATTTATTCCACTTAATGTAACTTTAGTACTTAAAGCCGCTTCCCATGGTGTTAAATATAAATTTGTTTTTAAATCATATCCATCAAGCTCAAATTTTTCATTATTATTAATTTTTACTCTAATAAATAAGTCACCGTTTTTACCACCATTTTTACCAGCTTTTCCCTGACCTATTATTCTAATTTTTTCATTATTTTGTATTCCAGGGGGAACTTGTATTTTAAACTTTTTAATTTTTCCTTCAATTGTTCTTATTCCTACTGTTTGTTCTTTTCCTCTAAATGCATCTTCAATTGAAACATTTATTTCTGTCTCTATATTTTCACCTTTAGATGGCATCTTCTTTTCTTTTTTATTTGTAACACTTTTTTCTTCTACTGTCCCAAAAAACATATTAAAGAAATCACTAAATAATGAATCTTTACTTCTTTTACTTTCTTCATATGAAGCATTTTTCTTTCCAACATTTCTATTCCACATTCTATCATATTTTCTTTTACTACTGCTACTTGAAAGTACTCTATATGCCTCATTTATATCTTTAAATCGTTCTTCATATTTTTTATTAGCAATATTCACATCAGGATGATATTTTTTAGCTTGTTCTCTATATGCAGTCTTAATTTGTGTACTATTTACTTTATTTGTTTCTAAACCAAGTATTTTGTAATAATCCTTAAATATCATTTCAACATCCCCCGAACTTTTTTTAAATTCGTTTTTATTATATCATTTTCATCTTTTTTTGTGAAGTTTTTTAATTTAATTATATTATTTTTTTATAGTTTTTGTTCCTTTACTTCCCTTTACTCCACCTTGCATTGCTAAAATATTTTGATCATATGAAAAAGTTAGTTTTTCTTTATCTCTATGTCTTTTTATTGCTATATCTATTATTTCATCTAATTCTTGTTCAAAACTCTTTCCCGTTGCTTCCCATAAGTAATATGAAAGAGCACCTGGTATTTCATTTATCTCATTTACATATACTTTATTTTCTTTAGTATCCATTAAGAAGTCTATTCTTGCAACACCACTACATCCTAAAATTTTAAACACTTCTTTAGATAATTTTTGAATTTCTTTTGTTTTTTCTTCACTTATTTCTGCTGGTATTTTTTTATTTGAAAATCCACTATTTGATCCTGTTTTACTTGGTGAGGTTTTAGCACCAAATTTAATATTAGCATTTTTACCGCCTGAAATTGTTCCTCCTTTTGCTTTTCCATCTCCTATATATTTATCAGCATAACTTAAAATTTCGTCTGTAAAGCATGGTTCTTCGCATACAGAAGCTTCACCTTCAGCTAAATTTCCAATTACAGAGCAATTAATCTCTTTTAAATTTTCAACAGCTTTTTCTACAAGAATTCTATCAGAAAATTCCATTGAAAATTCTATTGCTTCTTCAAGCTCTACCTTATTTTTAGCCTTTCTAATTCCTACACTAGAACCTAAATTTCCTGGCTTTACAATTAAAGGATATTCTAATTTCTCATTTATTTCTTTTAATATTTTTTCCTCATCTTTTACATATTCCATAGAATAAAAAGAAACAGAATCAACAACTGGTATTCCAGACTCTTTTAATACTTTTTTCTGAATTATTTTATCCATTCCAATACTAGAAGCTAATATATCTGGCCCAACAACTGGAATTCTAAGTAGATTTAAGAATCCTGCTAAAGTTCCGTCTTCGCAATTAGTTCCATGTACAATTGGAAAAGCTACATCAATTGTGTTTATTACCCTTTTTCCTATTATCGGTGCCGGACATTTAACTACTTTAACACTTTCTCCATCATTTACAACAGCAACTTTATAACATCTTTTAAGTAAAACATCCATATCTTTAAAAGAATACAAATCTAACAAATCGTCACCTGTATACATTACTCCATTTTTAGCTATGTATATAGGTACTATTTCATATTTTTCTGAATTCAAACTAGATATAGCCTGATTCATAGTTATAACTGAAATCTCGTGTTCAACAGATTCCCCACCAAAAAAAATTCCAACTTTTATTTTCATATTTATACACCCAATAGGGACAGCCTTTTTTGGCTGTAAAAACAACCAAAAGTGACATACTAAAATTTAATAATGCTTACAATAATCATTACTTTTTCAAATTAGAAAATATCACATATTATAAAATAAATTCCCTATTGTTTATCCTTTCCTTATAAATAATTATCCGGTAAATCGTTCTCAAGTAAAACAACACTATTAGGTGTTATTATTTTATTCATTTGTGATAATGCATCTTGCAAGTTTTTTGCAATATATAATTGTGATTCTGGATACCCTGATTCAATAATTCCATTATATATTGGAACTGTTTGCTGAGCACCTACTAAAATTATATAATCACAGCATTTTGCACTTTTTTTGCCTAATTCTTTATTAATTTCTTCTGATTTATTTCCAAGTTCAACAATACCTGGTGTAATTAATATTCTCTTTTTATCAACAAATGATTTTAATACTTCTAATGCCATATTAGCACCTTTAACATTAGAATTATAAGCATCATCTATAATTATACTTCCATTTGCATTTTGCTTTAATTCTAATCTATGTGGCACAGGTCTAATGTATTTTGCACCAGCTTTAATTTCATTTTCTGAAAGCCCAAGTTTATCAGCTATTGCAACAGCTCCTACTACATTTAATACATTTAAATCACCTAGTAGTCTTGTTCTAATTTTTATAGGAGCCTTTCCTGGGATTACAACATCAAAATTTGAACCTCTTTCTGTAATATTTATATTTGTAGCATAATAATCTGCTTCTTTAGATAAACCAAATTTTACAACATTTTTAGTAATGTTTGAATTTCTAATATTCTCATCTTCCCAATTTACAAAAGCTATTCCATCTTCTGGTAAACTATCTACCAACTCAAGTTTAGTTTTTTTAACGTTTTCTAAGCTTTTAAATGTGTCTAAATGTTGAGGTCCAATTGCAGTTAACACTCCATATGTTGGCTCAACAATATCTGTAATTTCCTTAATATCTCCAACATATTTAGCTCCCATCTCACATATAAATAATTGATGTAAAGATGTAAGTTTCTCATTAATTGTCCTTACAACTCCCATAGTTGTATTATAACTTTCAGGTGTCATAAGCGTATTATATTTTTGAGACAAAATCGTATTAATCACATATTTTGTACTAGTTTTTCCGTAACTTCCAGTAATTCCAATTACTTTTAAATTAGGAATTTCTTTTAATTTCTTTTTTGCTTTGATACAAAATCCTTTTCTAATACTTTTTTCTATTGGTCTATTTATTAAATTTACAATATAAACGAAAAAATATGCGAATATAGCACATATGTTCAAAAATATTAGTGCATATTTTCCATCAAATATATTTGCAATAACTGCAACAAGTACGAATAATACTAAATATGTGACATAAACTCTTTTAATTCTCGCTGTAACAACAAATGCTTTTTTTTCTTTAGGTTTTTTGGTCTTTATTATTAAATATATAAATACTAAAATTTCTATTATATATGATATTAATAACAGTTTTCCAGATTTAATAATTATAAAACAAATTATTGGCATTAATAGTAAAATAATATTTCTAATACTAATTACTTTTTTTATGTTTTTCTTAATCCATACAACATATCTATCTAAATAATAGTTTTCAAGTTGTAAAATATGTAATCCATGCCTTGTTATTTTATAAAAATAAACTAATATAAGAATTAAACTAAAGTTTATCAAAACTTTTTCCATTAACAACTCTCCTATCATTTTATTTTTTGTAAATATTATTATTTGTCATCTTTTAAAAATTCATTTACTACAACATTAAAATTATTAATATTTTCTAAATAAGAAAAATGTGATGAACCACTATATTCAATCAGTCCACTGTTTGGAATTAATTTTTCCATTTTTCTTCCATCAGAAATAGGTGTCGCAGTATCTAATGTTCCCCAAAATATTAATGTAGGGACACTAATTTTTGGAAGTAATTCTGTTAAATCTTCATTTACTATATTTTTTAGCGTTTCTTTTAGCACATTACTAGAAGCCCTATAATCAGCTGAACCCACTTTGTTTCTCAAATTTTCTTTAAATTTCTTAATAGGTTTAATATTAGGTAAAAGATTTAATATGAATTTTCCAAATTTGTAAAAATAAACTTTACCATAATAAATAAAATTTCTTTTAGGCTTTATTCCTGCACTATCAATTAAGATAATTTTATTAGCTGTAATGATCCCTCTACCAACGGCGTTAATAATTGTTCTTCCACCGTTTGAATGTCCTATTAGTATCGGATTTTTAATATCTAAAGCATCCATAAAATTTTTCAAGAAATCCCCAAAATCATCTGTATTTAATGGATGTTCAGGCATGTCACTTTTCCCAAATCCAACAATATCTACCAAATAAACCTTAAAATTTTGGCAAAGATTATTAGCTATTGGTCTCATTGTTTCTAAATTAGCAAGCCACCCATGTAAAAGAATAACAGGATTTCCTTCACCTAAAATTTCATAATTGATATTCCATTCATTTATTCTTACTTGCAATCTATCCTCCTTAAATTATAATAAATCCTATAAAACTCTTTTTTCCCTAAGAGTTTCATAAAATTATTACTATAATTTATTCAAATATATAGTTTTTTGTTACTCATAATAATATAACAAGTTTATTACAATGTCAATGGGACCATTGGGGACGTTTATTATTTTGGACAAAATGTCCCCGATGGTCCCGATAGCCCCCTATACTGTTAAAGTGCCACCTGGTGTATCTAAAATAACTAATATATCCTCTTCTTCGCCTGTTTCAACATTTATATATACTAAAAACTCTCTTTCTCCTACTTTTCCTTTAAACTCATAACAATTAATTTCTGTTTTCCATTCTGTCGGAATAATTGCCATATTTTCTGATAATATCTCCAATTTCGAATTTATCTTTTCTCTTGCTTGGTCTATACTAATCTTTGGCTCTACATAACTTCTTTCAGTATGAGAATTTAAATATCCTTCAGCTTCAATACCTAATATATCTCCATTATCTAAAGCAATTTTAACTTTTATTAAATCTGGATATACAATTATTCCATTATCATTATATGCATAATTTATAGTAATTACATTTTCTTGCTTTACAAAATATGTTTCTTTCATATTTTCAAAGCCTTTATCTGCTAAATAACTTTTTCCAATTTCATTTGCTTCTTGATTAGATATTTTTTCTTCACGCACTTCTCTATCTAAAGATGTTTGTACAACATGTCCACCTTTTTTGGAAATAGTAATACTATATTTTAGATTAGTATCATTAAGACTAACTGAAAAATCATATGAAGGAATATCTGCTTCTGCTAAAAATCCATTAGTTTCAATATTTGTTATTTTATCTTCTCCAAAAAATTCCTTAACTTTAATTTTAGCTTTTTCTTCATCAATATCATCTCCTGTTAGTCCTACTTTTTCTGCTTTATTCACATGGTCAGAATATGCACCATCATATATTAATCCTTCATATTCATTTAAATTTGAATCAATATTTGAAAAAACATTTATACTATCTACAGATTGTGCAAACTTATTATTAATGCTTGAATCCAATGTATTCCAACTCAATTCGCCATTATATAATTCATCAGATAATCTATTTAATGTTTCTTCTAAACTCGTACTATATTTATAGAGCATTTCTAAATTCTTCATATCATCATCATTAAGCTCATTCCCTTCAATGCTCTTTCTAGATAGAGAATATGAATAATCACTTACTTGATTTAAAAACTTTGCTGTATGTGCAAGTTCTTCGTTCTGAACTGATATTCTTGATAAATATACTAATGCCAAATTCGAATCTTTCCAAATCCTTGTTAAAGTTTCGGCTGAATGATCTGAACTCTTAGATATCATAGATTTTGCTAAATAATTCTCAACATTATTAACATAATTTACCAGGTTACTAAAAGCTTCAGTATAATTGTTTTGTATTTGATTATTATAATCTTCTTTTAATTTTAATGCATAATATCCTGTTATACCTGTTAATATAGTTAAAAGTATAATAACACCAATAAAAAATCTATTATTGTAATTTTTGTCCATAATATTTTTCTCCTCCTAATTTCTTTCATTTTAGTATTTTTTCCTATTTTTTTAATTATATGTATTTTTTATCATTTCTTGAAAAATAGTCCTATGCATGATATAATCTTTTTATTAAATAATTAAGAGGATTAGTATGAAAAAAATATTAATATTTTATGGTTCTTACGGTGGTGGCCATTTATCCGCAGCGAAATCAATAGAAAGTTGTTTTAAAACTGAATATAATAATAAAATAGAAATACAAACTGTAGATTGTATCGAATATATAAACAAATATATAAACAAAGTATCTACTGGTGCATATAAAGAACTGGCAAAAAAAGCCCCTTGGGCTTGGAAACAAGTTTATAAAAGATCTCAAAATGGTGCACTTTCTCATATTAGTAATACTACTAATAGATTAATGTCACATAAACTAAATTCACTTATCAAGAATTTTAATCCTGACTTAATAGTTTCTACTCACCCTTTTTCCACGCAGATGTGTGCAATTTTAAAAAAGAGAGGAAAAATCAATTGTAAACTTGCTACAGTTTTAACAGACTACCATATACATGCTCAATGGCTTGTTTTATACCAATATACAGATTATTTCTTTGTATCTAATGATAATATGAAATCAGATATGATAGCTGAAGGAGTTGATAAAGATAAAATTTTTGTAACAGGTATTCCTGTTTCTGAAAAATTTTCTGAAGACTTTAATAAAAGTGATATTTATAAAGAATTTGGGCTTGTAGAAGACAAACCGACTGTACTTTTTTTCGCAGGAGGTGAATTTGGTCTTGGAAGAAATACTACTTATATGACCTTAAAAGCACTTATCAGATTGTTCAAGAATTTGCAAATAGTTGCTATTTCTGGAAGAAATCAAAAAATGAAAAAAAGATTTATTGAACTTGTTGATAAAACAAGTTCTTCTAATAGAGTAAAAATAATTGAATTTACCAATAAAGTTCCTGAACTAATGAGCATTTCTATTGGTGTAATTACAAAACCTGGTGGTTTAACTGTTACTGAAAGTTTGGTATCACACTTACCTATTCTAGTTATTAATCCTATACCAGGTCAAGAGGAAGAAAATGCAGAATTTTTAGTAAATAATAAAGTAGCTTTCTGGATAAAAAAATCTGATAATATAGCTAGAATTTTAAAAAACATCTCCAGACACCCAGAAGTTTTAGACCAAATGGTAGAAAATGCAAAATATCTTGCAAAGCCATATGCCACATCAAATATTTGCAATACTTTAATAAACCGTCTTGACGGTTTTGTTCCTATTAAAAATAAAATTATAGTTAGTATATCTATAAAACATAAAAATAAAGCATTATATATTGAAGAAAAAAACAGTAATAATATATTTAATGAGAAAATTCATTTATACGGAGTTGAATTAGAGCCAAATATTACACCTCAAGCATTAATTATTAAGAAACTAAAAAATAGTTTTAATATAGAAGTAACAGAAAAAGATTTGATTAATAAAAGTTTTATAACTAAAACTTTTACTTATAAAAATAGACAAGTACAAATCATAAATCTTATATATGAATTAGAATTAGATACAGTAAACATTGTTAATTCTACAGGAATAAAAATAATATGGAAATAAAAAAGTAGGAAATATTTATAAAATATTTCCTACTTTTTACTTACTATTTTACTAACTATAACTGTCATATCATCTTGAGCTATACCGAAATTATTATCTATTGCTTCAGCTAAGATTAAATCAGCAATTTTTTGAACATTATTTGTTGAAATATTCTTTAAAAAGTTTTCTATCCATGAGCCTGTTATGTCATCTTTTGTATCTAAAATTCCATCGCTGCACATAACAATAATATCACCATTAGAAATAGATAGTTTTTCCTCTTGTAAACTTATATCATTCATAATTCCTATTGGAACATTCTTAGATTCAATTTTTTTAATACTCTTTTTATTTTTTATATATGTATTACTTGCACCATTTTTTAATATATCTATATTACCAGTATATAAATCTAATATACATGCATCTAATGTTGAATACATATCTTTTTTATTAATTAATTTCATTTTAGAATTTAATAATTTAATTGTTTCTTCGTTATTAAAACCAGCAGATAATATTTGCTTTAATAGTTTTAATGTTATTTTACTACACTCTCTTGCTTTTTTTCCTGTCCCCATACCATCTGAAATAGCGAGCAAATATTTTCCATCTTCTAATTTTATTTGAAGGCTACAATCTCCAGAAATGTCACTACCATCTTTAGTAACTTTAGAACTTCCTACTTGAAGCACAAATTTATCTTCACTAGAATAAACTTGATTATACTCCTTATTTTCCTCGTCATTTTTTTCTCTTTGAATAGCCATTTTCGTACCGATACTCTTAGAAAGAGTATCACAAATATTTGTTATACTTTCTTTTTCTCTTACCCTATTATTACTATAATCAAATTTAAGAGTTACAATAATCTTGTTATTTTTCAATTTTCTAACACTGCATTTATTAATATTTATATTTCTGCTTTTTAATAATAGGCCAATTTCCTTTTCTTTATTTTCAAATTCATTAATATCTTCCTTATTTGCTAAAGATTGATATTCTTTAATTATTTCACTTACATTTTTTAAATTTTGACTTAATTCTTTTTTTGCATTATTTTTTTCTTGTTCTTTAATTCTATTAATCTGAGCAGTTTTTAATGTTCTATTAGCTATTTTTATAATGTTTTGTAAATCATTTCTAATGTTTTCATCTCTCATAAATACATAATTATTATGATTTTGTAAGATTTGTATTAAATCATTATCAACTATAATATCATTTTCAACTAATTTTTCACATATATCTTTTGCTATTCCATTTTCCTCTTTTGAAATCTCATCATAAAATATATTTTCATTTAAATCTTCTAAATTGTCCAAAAAGTCTTGTAATAAACCTTCTTTAAAAGAATACTCATCTTTATTTGGAGTAGAAGTTAATGTATCAAATAAATCAGATATAGTTTTTAATTTATTGGATATTTCCTCATTACTACTATTTAACCTATTTTCACCTGTGTTAGATATAAGTTTGTGTTTTCCAAAGAGTTCATCTAATTCAATTTTTACATTATTTGGAACTAATAATAATCCTATAGATGCAATAAAAATTTCTCTAAAATAAATTATCATTGTAGATGCGCCTCTTACCCAGTATGTAAGAAGAATATTTCCTAGTAAAAATCCTATTATAACACCTATTTTTCCAAATCTATTTAATACACCTGATAATACTCCTGAAATTGCAAACATTCCAATTTGTACAAAACTCACATCAGACACAAAACTAACAGCAAGTCCAATAGACACACCTGAAACTGTACCTACCATCATTCCATATTTCCATCCAAGTACCATTATCATAAATATTATTACAATGTTACTAATACTTAAAGAAAATAAATTAAATCTATTAAAAGCTGTACTTGCAACTGCTATAATTATTGTACTCGCAATTAGTTCTTCAATAGTAAATGCTTTTTTCTCATTAAAGCTTTCTAAAATTATTAATCCATTTACAAATATTTTGTAAAATACATACATAACACCAGCAGAAATACATGCCATAAAAACATCATATATTAAAAATACTCCAAATATACTTCTTATTATCGGAATTATTAAACAAGAAAAAAATAATTTCCCACCAGTTTTTATTACTTCATTTCTTTCATCTACTGCGACTTTATAATTAAAAATAATTACTAAAGCAAAATAAATAATTGAAGTAATTAGGAAATTTCCTAGACTTGAAAATCCATTTCCTACTAATGTTCCTAAAAATGCTGAAATAAAAACACCTATAACAGGTATCGTTTCTCCAACACATCCTGCAACTATAGCTAGTCCAAATGGTACTTCAATGTTCTTTAATGATAGTGTTGAAATTAGAAATGTTAAAACATATATAATAACATTTTGAATTTTAAAAATTTCTTTTAACCTATATTCTATTTTTGTCATTTTTTCATTAATATTATCTTCATGCATACTTACATCTGCAACATTTTGAAACATCCTTAACCACCTCTCACTCTTCAATATAAATATATTAAATCATAAAAGAAACAAAGATTTTGTCATTTTTAATATTTAAATTTGAAAAGTTATTTACAATATGTGATAATTTTTATTTATTTTATTACATTTATACTAAAAAGACAAGTATTAATTACAAAAATGACAAACAAATGCCAAAAAAGAAATGCTCCATAATGGAGCACTTCCTTTTTAGTATATTATTTTGTTAATATTTTTTTCTTGATAGCTACAATTCCTATTGCAATTATTCCTAAAGCAGCAACTACTATTATTAAAACTTGTGATGTCATTACACTTTGAGACTCAATACCTGTTGGAGGTGTAAATGTTACAAGCTCTGTTGCACTTGAATCTCTTTCTTTTAGTCCTATTACAAATTCTCCTGCTTTTGGATTACTATTACCAGGAACTGCTGTAATATCTCTTCTACCAACACTGTTTTCATATTTTACTATTTCAGCAATATTGTCAAATGTTAAGTTGTCTGCATCATCTTCTGCTGATACAACTTTAGTTACTGTAATATTAATTTCTGATTTATAATTACTATCTTGAGATGCATTTACTGGTTCAAGTTTTGCTTCAAAATCTTTATTAGTCATTGAAGTTTCTACACTTTCATCAGTATCTACACTTAAGGCTACATTTTTATTAGCATTATTATTCTCATTATTTAGATATAATTTTCCATTTTTGTCATAAACTGAGCCTAGTACTGTAATATTATCATCAACAATTCTGTTCTTACTAAATCCTTGACCTGCAAGTTCTCTAGCACTAGTTGATCTCCAACTATGGTTTTCAGTATTGTTGTTTTCTGATGAGAACACTCCATCATTGTCAATATATTCAGCAACTTGACGAACTTTAGTTGTTACAATAGCATCATTATCACTGTTTCCAGTATAATAGAATCTTCCTAAATATGAACCGATTTGATAATTATTTGTATCAGTATTATAAACTGTATTAGCTTTTTCAGCTTCTTTAGCTTTATTTAATATCTCGTTTCTAATTTCACTTGTAGTTCCTGTAATTTCTGCTAAAGTAGTACTTGTATAGTCATTTTCACCTACATTTAATGCTGTTAATTTATAATTAACTTCAATTGTTGTTCCTTGTAAAATATTTTCATCAACATTTATAAATCTGAAGTTTTGTTTACCATCATTTTCATTTGCATCAATTTTGTTTTCCTTTTTATCTATTGCTTGTAATACATCTATTCCAGTTGATTTGTCTTTATTTAGTGTTACTTTAGCTACTAAATATTTTTCACCATTGCGATTTATTAAAGCTAATACTTTATCTTCTTTAACTAAATCTGTAATTAAGTTTTTATCTTTTAGTTCATATGAAATATCATATTCTGCATCAAATATTGCTTTTCCATCATTTGTTATAATCTTAATTGATGAAATTTGTTTATCTAAAATAATTTCATTTTTTGGTCTTTCAATTAATCCAAAGTCTATTCTTGGCACTTCATAATTATATTTGTTAACATCTACTTGAACTCCATTTCCTGAAGCTAAACCTTCCATTTCTTGAATTCCCATTACAGCTTGTGCTGTTGAAAGATTTTCAATTGACATATTAAGTTTTGCTGTATCTGCGAACATATAGTAATCATTATATAATTCTGTATGTGATGAATATCTATCATTTGCAGAATATAATACACTACCATTTTCGTTTGTAATTGTTTGTGAATTTGCAATTACTTCAAGTCTTCTAGCTTCACTATCTCTAGCATCAGATACACTAGCATTATTTAATTCCTGGTTATTTAAATTATGCCATTCATTATTAATATATCCATCTGCATTAGTACTTGCTTTTTCTGCTTGATAAATTGTAGATTTATAATCTTGACCATTGTATACTGTTGCTAATTTACTTTTTGCTTCTTTATCATAATTTGATGTATTAGCTTTATTATCATCATTGTCATTATTGTCAAAGTATAAGTTTCCATCATTTTTATATGCAACTGCATTTCCTGTCATACCCATAGTAGTATCTAAGTTTGCTTTATTATCACCATAAATGAATCTTACAACATAGTCACCAGTTGGTGCACTTGTAAATGAATATTTACCAACATCAGTAACTGTGCCATCTTCATGGTGTATTCCTCTAGATGTTTCAATAACACTATCAAATCCTGTAAGTTCTTCCATACTCATTCCACCAAGTGCATTTAGTCTTTCACTTGTTGGCCATACAAAGTCATAATCAACAAAATTATTATTGCTATCTTTAATAGTTACTTTTTCAACAAGT
The DNA here is from genome assembly GCA_002449785.1 of Clostridiales bacterium UBA7001. Taxonomy (GTDB): domain Bacteria; phylum Bacillota; class Clostridia; order TANB77; family CAG-508; genus Scatovivens. The sequence goes on along the minus strand of DJXP01000004.1, from coordinate 38,233 downwards.
TCTGTTGTAAGTCCACCAATTAGAGCTTCATCACTTTCGTCATATATACCATTTCCAACTGAAGTACCTTCTAATGCTTTATCTTCCCATGCTATTCCTTCTACTGCTCTATCATTTTCATTAATTTTTAAATTAAGTACTGGTGCTATATCAGCATCATCTTCATACCAATTCTTAATATTATGGTTTCTAACATCAATATTTGCTGGTGCAGAATCTCTATCAATTTTTCCTGCAACTTTACCATTTGCATAATATGTTGAATAATTTGAAATTTCAGCTAAGTTTGATTTACCGCCAAGTGCTATAGCATCTTGTACACCCTTAAATGTACCTTTTTCAACTTGGAATGAAGTATAAACATTTGCTGTTTCTCCAGATGCTAATTCAATTCCACCTAAGTTAGCTGATATCTTATTATATGTTACTCCATCAGAACCTTTGATTCCTTTTTCTCCATCTCTAAAGTCAATAGAAGATGTAAATGTTCCTTTTTCAATGTATGGAGCTTTTCCAACTACAACTTTATCCTCTTGAAGTTTTCCATCTGTATTTTTTACATATCTCTTTTTTTCTTCTTTAATTAGTTTAAATGTACTATCATAGTAATCTTCAATTCCATTTATTCTTACTTTATATGTATTTGAACTTGAGTTACGTAAAGTAATCTTATATTGTAAATATACTTCAAGTTCTGTAGAATCTATTCCACTACTTACTGCTTTATAGAAGTTTTCTACTGCCTCATATTCATCTATTGGCATATTTGTTTTATACATCTCTGCTCTATAGTAGTAATCTGTTTTATATAATCCCAACGTATAATTTAAATTGATATTATCTGGATTATTACTATCATCAATTGTTCTTGTATATACATCTTTTCCTATGTCTGATAATTTATTAAATGTATAATTTGTTAGTCTATCATTTACAACAACTTTTGCTGAAACTAAATCTTTTTGAATTTCAACATCAGAATCTGTTCTCTTCTTTAATCCTAGATTAATATGTTTTGTATAATCATATGTTGCACTATAATGATATACTATTTCAGTTCCATAATCTGTTATATTTGTGTCACTTCCAGTTAAATGGAATTTATCTTCAAATCCGGTTCCGAATGGGAATACTAATCTTCCTGTACTTGCTATTGTTTTAAATGGATCTAATGCTACACCATTGCTATTTGTTGTTTTAAGTTTAGAAATAACCCTTGTTTGATCTCCTAAATTTGTTACATTTGAAGTATAGTAAACATTAAATTCACCAGCTGCTCCTCTAACTTTTCCTGTTGTATTTCCATTTCCATCTATTGGAGCATTTCCATATATTTCATTAATTCTACTATTTACTTCTTCTCTATTAGTATCTTCAGCCATTGAGTCTTTTGCATATTTATTTCTGTCGCTCTTTCTAATAGTTCCCATAAATTCATCAATTTTAGCTTTAGAATCTTTTCCATTTGCTGTAACTAATAATTCAGTGTTTTCATAAGTTTGTCCATCATAGACAAATCTTACTTCAAACTGATCTTCGCTATCAGATAAATTAACTCTTGGAGCATCCCAATGTCCATTGTTTGATGTAATAATTGGTTGAGTTAATTTTGCATTTAGTCCATCTTTATAGATTGTTGCAAGTTCATTAGTTCCTGATTTATATATATAAACCTCTACACCATCAATTCCAATTTCACCTTTATCTATTTTTCCATTTGGTACTGAGTCTGGGTCATTTTTAGAATCTTTTTGTGGTACATCTTCCCAAACATCACCTGCAAGTTCAACTGTTAAGTCTAATCTTGTAATTATTTGATATTCGTTTGTTACAACAATTTCTAATCCATCAGAAATTGCAACATCATTATTTGATATACCAATATTTTTCCAGCCTTTATAAGCATCTCCTGTTAAGTTTTCTTTTACAGTAACTATAGGAGCATTTTCACCATTCCAATAAATTGTTGGTGAGGTCCATGTTCCGTCAGCCTTTAATGTAAACTCAAAGTCTTGTGAACCATTTACTGGTGTTTTATTGTCGCCATACATAAAGTTTCCAGTTATAGTTGCAGTAATAGTAAATTCTTTGTCTTTAACACCTGCAACATATTTTTCATCTGCAACTATTTGTTTTTTAACATTAAATTGTCCATGTCTTTCATCTATAGAGTTAGTAGCAACAACTTCAACAGTTGTACCTTCTTTTAATGTACCTGTTATTGTTCCACCTTTTCCACCATTACCTATAATTCCTTGAGAGCCACCTATTTCTCTAATGTCTTTAAGAATTGTCTCATCATCTGGAAGCTCTGTAACTGTATATGATGGAGCAGTTTCTCCAATATTCCATATATAACTTTCACTTGTATATACTTCACCTGCTTTTAATTCTATAGTTGTTGTTTTTCCATCTATTGTTATTTCAAATTTAAACTTCTTATCTGAAGTTTGTCCAGCTTCTAAGCTCTTTGTTACTCTTAAATAAGCACTTTCTGTTTTATTAGATTTGTTTGTAAATGTGGCTGTAACTGTATCATTATTTTTTAAATATCCAGTGTTGTTTATCATTGATGTACATTTATATTCTTGACCTTCTTTTTCAACTACTGTATAACTTGGTACAGCAATTGAGCTCCATGTAAAATCATCAGACGTCCATGTTTCTCCTGCTTTTACTTTTGTTGTAAATGTATATTTTTCATTGTTATACTCTTTTTCATTATAAGTAAATGTTCCTTGTACTGTTACATCAAATTCAAATTCTTTATCTTTTAATGACTCTGAACCATCTTCAAGAAGTTTTTTAATAGCTAATTTTCCATTTTGATTTTCTACAATTTTATTTTTTACACTTACTTCATTTTGCTTGAATTCAATATCTTCTTCTTTAAACTCAACTATTGTTCCAGTAATTGTATTTCCCTCAACTGTATATGAATTTGTTTCATCTTTTGCTTCTACAAATTCAATACCTGCTGGAATATTAATTTCTTCAATTTTATATTTAGGTGCAGTTTCATTTTCTTTCCAATTAATTGGATCACTTTCCCATTCCCATATAAATTTGCTATCATTGTCGATCTTTTTAGGAGTTAATTCTATATCGAATGTTTCGGCATCATCCCAATTATCATCAGCATTATAATCTAAACTTACTCTAAATTGAAATTTGTATGTGTTAATAATTGCTTCATCATATCTTTCTGCATTTTCTAATTCTTTAATTAAATGAATTTTACCTTTTTTAGTTTCAAATCCATAGTTTGTTGCAGTTATTTCCAATAATTTTGATTCATTTTCAATTAATATGCCTTCACCTTCTTGTGGCAATATTTGAACATTTTTAACTTTTTCTTCTGGTACTTTTACTTCATGAACTTCATAATGTGGATTTTCTTTAAGTTCTGTTCCATATTCATACCATGTAATGTTTTCTGCTAATTCCCATTCAGCTGTTTCTTTTTCTGGCTCTATATGAATAACTATATATTGTTCATCACTTGAAGCTATTTCATCTGCACCTTCGGCATTTGTAAATCTTACTGGTGTTTCTTTAGTTGGTTCATATACTTTACCTTTATAAGTAAATAATCCTAAAATCATTCTTAAATCAAATGTATAATCTTCATCTTGTAATTCTTTACTATCTATTTTTTTAATTAATTTAATCTTCGCATTATGTTCTTTTATTGTAATTTTATTTAAAATGTTATTATCAACTTTATAGTCATTTTGAACATTTTCTATAAGTTTTCCACTTGTATTTTCTGGTTCACATACAGTTCCTTCAGGAGCATTAACCTCTTTTATTTCGTATGTTGGACCATTATTAGCATCACCTTGCCAAGTATATTCACTTGATACATAATCCCATACTAATTGATTATCTTTAATCTCTGCTTTTTCTATTACAGCATGTTCTGTATCAAATCCATTTACATTAATATCAAATTCATATGTTTGATTTTTAATCTTTTCTATTAATTTTTGTTTTAGCTCTTCACTATAATCGTTTGTTATTTCAACAGTTTTAATAATATGAATTTTAGCTTTATGGTCTTTTGATGTATTAGTTACTGTAACAGTAACTGCAGGTTCTGTTGAACCAGTTTTATATTCAACTAATTTGCCTTCAGCAAAATCAATTTTTAATAGTTCAATATTTTGTTTTTGCTCTTCTGTTAAAATTTCTTCAGCTTTATATGTTGGAGCTTCTTCTCCATACCATTCAATATCAGATGGTAATTTTACTTCTCCACCTGCTACAACTTGTACAGTTATTTCTAATGATTTATTTTCTTCATTGTTTCCATAATATACACCATTGTATTTAAAGAATCCACTAGCTGATGGAGTTATTGTAACTTTAACATCAAATGTTTTTCCGTTAATATAATTCTTTCCTGCTTCACTAATTTTACTATCAATAGCTTTTACTATTTTTATATTTCCTATATGTGAATCTGTTATATTTGTTGCCTCTAAATTAAGCGATGTATCAGTTGTTAAAGTTCCTGTAAATACACCATTTGAATAAGTACCATGCCCATTTGTTGTAACTTCTTTAATATCACTTATATGATATCCTTCTTTATTTATTTCTTTTAATGTAAATGTTGGAGCATTATTATTATTATTGTTTAACCAATAATATACTCTAGATTGAGTAGATAAACCACTACCAGCCATTACAGTTATTTTTTCTTTGCTTCCTAAATTATCGTTTGTAATAGCTCCATTTACTTCTAATTCAAAATCAAAACTTCTAGCAGCTGCATCTTTTGAAAGTGAATTATAATCTATTTCTTTTCCATCTGATGTTGTAATTTTCTTAATTATATTAATATTACTTTCAATAATATTAATTCCTCTTTCAATTTGAACATGTTCATACCATAATTTGCATTCTTCTTCTTTATGAGCAACTGTTTGAGCATTTTGTGTTGAAGAACTTTCCACTCTTCTTATCTTATATACTCTTTGTGAACTACCTTGTGGGGTATAACTACCATCATCAGCGAACTGAATACCAGTAATAGTTATACTACCATCCCATAAAGAATATTTTGCTGTTGCATTCATATATTCAAAATTAACTTTTATATTCTTTATACTTGTAGCATTTTTTATACTATCAAATACTATATAAAATGTTTCATCTGGTAATGGAAATTTACCATTTGATTCTTTATTTAATTTAAACTCTGATTTATCACTATTTATTACTAAATTTTGTGTTGTTCCATCATCTTTTTTTACTTCTAATACCATATTGGCAATATGTGAAAATTTACCTTTATTAACATAGTCTATTGCGAATGGTCCAACTATAAATTTATTTCCATCTTTAGCAACTGTTGGATTGCTATAATTTATTTTTTTACCATCTTTTTCTACATCTTTGTTTATCCAATCGAATTTTTTAGTAAAATTAAATCCATTTGATCCACATACAGAATTTTTTGAACCTGTCATAGCTTCTATATAATCTGCAAAATCATCTGCCTCAGAAACACTTCCCCCTTGTGCACCATCAGATTCACCATCACCTGCTGCAAAATTTGTCATTCTTCCTGCTACTTCTACAAATGTATTTCTGCTATTTTCTGACTCTATAAAATCTTTTAATAATGATGTTCCATTTACAGCAACTGCTCTATTATCATTATTAAATAGTTCTGAGGAAAATGCATGTTCTTCATCTTCTGGATATTGTAAATTAACATCTCTATCTCCAGTAGTTGTATGTAAATGTCCTTGTCCAGCAGGAGTTGTCCACCATTTTTGTTGCCAAGGAGTAGGATTGTCAGTAGAACCATATCCATTACCATTAATTAAAACCCATGCCTCAACTGGTGTAGTATATGATTCACCTACGTTTGAAAAATCACTATTTTCACGTTTTGTATAGTTTGCATTCATTAAATTATTATATGTGCTTTGATTATGTGTAGTATAGCTAGAACCATAACTTCCATATGGATCAGATGATGAATATGTTCTACCATCCTCTGTATACTCAGGATTATAATATGCCAAAGGTACATTATGTTCTGAACAGTAATAATCAGTACTACTCTCTAAAAGTTCTAAAGTTACTGGTAATGCATGTACTTTATACATAGATGAAGTGCTTAATATTATAAATAATAACATTAAAACTATTTTTGAAATTTTTCTATTTAATTTATTTATATTCATATTAAACACCCCCTTCCATATTTTTAAGCGATTTCTTTTTCTGCACCACAGTTAGAACTGCAATTGTTCCAATTAAAATAGTTGTTATTATAACTGAAATATATATTAATGTTTCACCTGTTTTTATTAATATTACACTATCTGCTGAGCCTAAATCGTTTTCGCCTTGTGCTTTATTTGCTGGCACTGAATTTCTATCAGATACACCATAAATATTGTAATCTTCATAAATTTCTGCTAAGTTATTAACTATGCCAGTATTATCTTCTGTCATTTCTTTTGTTAGAACAAGCTTAATTGTTCTTGATTCACCTTTTTTAAGTTCTGTATTTGCAAGTGCTGTAGAATATAAATTACCATCTGAACCTGTATACCAGTTTTCAGCATTAGATTGTATTGATGTATTTAATTTCATTCCTTCTGGTATATAATCCACTATTTTCTTAGCATATCCTGAAATATCTCCAACATTTGTAACTTTAATATTGTATTCTACTAATACAGTAGATCCAGATACATATTTTGATGCAATTTCAACTTTTCCAAGTTTACTATCATCAAAATTATTTGTTGTAGTTCCTTTTGAAGTTTGAACTGTAATTTTAGATACTGTTTTTTCTAATTGTAGGTCAAAACTATCAGCAAGCATAAGTCCAATATCTATTCCAGACATACTACCATTATTAATTGCTATTACATCTGTAATCGCAACATTCTTTGTTTTTCCATCAATTTCAATAGGTTTAGCAATTACATCTGAATTTATGTTAGCACCAACATTATCTTTATGATATGTTGTGACAGCATATTTTACTGTATCATATTCAAATAATACAAAATAATTTCCATTTGGAACATTTGTAAAGCTATATGTACCATCAAATGTTGTTGATACAGTTTTTACTTTTACACCAGTTTCATTATTTACTAATGTAACTATTATTCCATTTAATAGTTTTTCTCCCTCATTTCTCATACCATCTTTGTTGGTATCTTCCCAAGCCAATCCATCGATTCTATATGTTTTAGTAATATTGTTTTGAACACTACTTAATTCTGAATCAGAACTTGTATCTTCTGAATCATCTATTGCACCAACACGTGAAGTATCTAGACTTGATTCTATAATATTATTTATAGCATTAGTTTTTATTGTTTGAATGTTTTTACCAGAAATCGTAGCACTGTTTGAAATACTCTTTTCCTTTGAACCTTCAAGATAACTAGCTTTTGCAGTAACTGTTATAATTGCAGTTTGTCCAGCATTTAATGTACCAGTTATAACAGATTCATTATTTGAAAATACTCTATCTCTTTCTTCTTCATCACCAAATTTAGCTTTTACATTCTGTACAATCATTCCTTCTGGCATAACATCTGTAAAGTTAAAATCTTCAACAGCATAATTTCCTTCATTTTTTATTGTAAATATATAGTCTATTGTGCTTCCATCTTTAATATATGTATCTGTAATATTTGAAGTTTGAATAGCAGATACTGAAGGTATAGCTAATTTTATTGTAAATTCTTTTGCTTCATATATTTCATCATTATTAATTTTAGCTATTGCACCTAAATTAATATTTGAATTAATATTATTTTCATTAAGCTCATTTACTTTTACAGTATAATTTAAATATATAGATTCATCTTTAGATAATTTATCTATATTATATGTAATTGTTCTACTACTTTCATTATATGTACCTTCACCAGCTCGTACATCCCTTTGTTTTGAAACATCATATTTTGTTATATACGAATTTTCAAAGCTTAATTCTTCTGGTATATATTGTGTTACAACAATATTATTAATATCATCATCAATTATATTACTTACTTTTATACTCATTGTAAATTTTTCATTAGAAGTAAATGTATCTTTTTCTATATTTCGTATATTTTCTGAAAGAGTAATTTTTGCATTTTCTATTGTAGTTACATTACCTACTGCTTCTAATACTGCACCTAAATCATCAGCTTCCAAATTTAATTTAGGTTGTACTTCTGCTGAAAAATGATTATTTTCAGCTATAGTATGAACACTTTTATCTATTCTATTAGCCATTAAGTTTACTTTATATTCAAATTCTTCACTAGCTTGTAACTCAGGTACTTTAGCAACTAATACATTATCTTCTAAAGATACGCTTAATTTGTCTGATGCAGATTCCTCTGACAAATATTTCATTTCATCAGGAATTGGAAAACTTGCTACAACATTTTTAGCTTTATTATCGCCTACATTTTTACCTTTTATTGTTACTTCAAGTTCTTCATATTCTCTAATTTTTTCTTTATTAGATAATAGTTCTATATTAAGCTCTGGTCCTTCTCCTGTTGTTAAACCTACTAAATCTGGGGCTTCTTTTTCATCTGTTACCATTATTTCTGAATTATTTTTATAGCTTACCATAAATGTTCCGAATATGCTTTCATTATGGTTTAAGTTCTCTGGTATTTCAAATCTATATGTAAATCTTAATACCTCTGTATCTTCCATTACATATCCATCTTCTGGTACTATTAAATATGATTTTATATTTTCTAAACTTTCTACTTCTTCTTGCCATCCATTTTCACTGTTTTCTAATTCTTCTGTTGCTTCTCCGTTTTCTGAATAATATATTTTAAAGTTTCCTCTATTTCTTTCATCTCCTGTTATTCCTGATAATATTCTTGCGTCTAGCGTTGTTCCTAAATTGTCTCCTGTTAATATGTCTTGTGCTCCTTTAAATGGAAATCTTCCTAGTATTTTTACATTTGATATCTCATTTCCATTATTATTCATTACTATAATCTCTTGAGTAGCTTCTTTTCTTTCTGCATATATATCTATTAAATCTGTTTTCTTTCCTTGTCTTACTGATTGTATTTTTGCTTCATTATTATATCCTTCTATGCTATTTACTGCTACAAGTCCAGTAGGTGCTGAATAACTTACTTCATAAGCATCTTCTCCATTATTTTCATAGTTTGTAGCTTCATCATTTGTATATCTTAATTTTACTTGCTCTTTCTTAGCTGGTGTATATAAGTTTACTTTTATATTTGCATTCATTACTATATTTGTTGAATTTAATTCACCAGTATTTATTTCTTTTTGTACTCCATCTACTGTTATTCTTATTATTCTTCCTTCTGCTACAATATCTGTTATTTCTAATCCTTCTCCATATAACATTTTTGTATTTGTTATTTCTAAAGATTCTATATATTCTGGTAATTCTATTTCAAATACTGAATGTCCATATATGTCTGATTCTAATCTAGCATTATTTAAATCTATTCTTATTTCTACATTTTCATTTAATGAAAGTGTTGATAAACTTTCTCTATCTAATATTATATTAGCTCTACTTGATGTATCTTTTAATTCTGTTTCTATTTCTTTTTCTTCTACTTCTACTGTTTCTTCTACATATTCATAATCTGCTTTTAATTTTGTTTTTGATGCTATTTTTGCCATGTTTATTAATCCAGATTTATCTATACTTAAATCTGATAATACTTTAATATTTCTTATTACTATGTTTCCTTCTGCTATTGGTTTTGTTATTTCATAATTTAATTTTGAATATCTTCCTTCTATATTTAAAACTATATTTCCTTCTTCATTTGCTACTGTAGAATTATTTATAATTCCTATTTCATTTCCTTGTTCATCTAATACTTTGATTTCACCCGCATCTCCTAGCATCTTATCAAAGTTTTCTTTAGATATTTCTATTCTTTTATAATATGTATCATCTGTTTCTATTTCATTTCCTTCTTTATCTATATATTTATTTGATACATCTTCCAATTTTAAATCTTTTATTATATCTTTATAAGATACGTTTATAACTGCATCATTCGCAAGTTCTATTTCATATTTATTATTGTTACTATAGTTTATATATTCATATGCTTTTGAAATTTCAACTGTTTCATTTACCTTGTTAAATGAAACAATTTCTCCTTTATTAGTTCCTAATTCATATCTATAACTATTTTCATTTAAAAATAATCCATCTGCGATATTAAGTACATTTATTTTTATTTCAGAATCTGTTATTTCTTCAATATTATCAATGCTTATATTTGAATATGTATATGTTATTAAATATTCATCAACACCATTTGCATTATAATATCCTTCTTTTTCTTTTTCACCATCTTTTAAGAATTCTTCACTATATTCACTTTCTTTAACTACTTTTGAATTATTTTCTACATTTATTAAAACTTTATTTTCTTCGTTATTATAAGACCAATTATTTTCATTAAATGTAAGATTTCCAGCATTTTCACCATTAGTTCCTTCTAAGCTATTAGCTACTACTACTACATTATTAGGTGCTATACCAGCTAAAATAGGAGCTTTTGCTTCAATAGTAGTAGATTTAATTGGTAACCTATTTCCATTTTTGCTTGAATCTACTCTTACTATTGTTTGTAAAATAACTCCTGCTCCAAAATCTATATATTTTGTAACACCAGATTCAACATTTATATCTCTTTCATCTTTCCAAGAAACAGTTAAAACTTCTTCTTTTTCAACTGCAATTTCTTTACCTTGACTATCTACATATATACCGCTAAATCTAACTGTAACATCATTTGATATTTCATCATTAGATACATATGCTTCATTTTTGTACCTTATTGGTAAATCGATGCTTACATCTGATGTACTATTAATTTGAACAAATGTTAAAACATTATCTTCAAAGTTTTGAACATATTCAGAATTAAATATGTTCTCAATTATTTCTTCTTCAGTTTCTGTTTCTTCACTTGTTGTATTAATTTCTTCATCTTTAATTACTTCATTTTCATCACTTGAAACATTTTCATTGGCTACTGAATTTTCTACTTCTTCACTGATTTCATTTGTAACTGAATTTGTTTCATCATTAATAGTAATTTCTGAATTATCTTCTTCATTAATTTTTGATATATCATTTTCTGAGATAACATTTTCAGAATCTTTCGAATTAATTTCAGTAATTTCTGTAATTTCATTATTTTCTGTTTCTTCTATAAGATTTTCTTCAATTACATTTTCTGATGTATTCTCCACTTCAATTTTTTCTACTGATTTTTTTACTTCTTTTTCAGCAGTTATTGAATTTTCTTCGTATTTTTCAACTTCAAAATTCAATTTGTTTTCATCTGATCCAAGTAATTCGACTTTAGCATTTTTTAAATAACCACTATCTCTTACTCCTAAATCAAATTTAATAGCTAAATCTTTATTATTTACATCACTAATAACCGAAGTTACTTTATTCCCTTCGGTTTCAAAATAAGCATCAAATTCAATATTCTTATGACCAGTGTCTGAATTTGTGCCAAAAATTGTTTCTGCAAAACTTGTTGCATATGCTTTTGTAACTACAGCAAAGTTTGCAAAAGTTAGTGTAAATATTAGGATTATAGCTAGTAATTTCTTTTGAATGTTACTTTTTAGCATAATCTTAATTCCTCCTATAATAACAATTTTTTACTTATAATATTTTATATATTTTTATAAAACATAGTATTCCATTAAACACTACACTTAATATTATACACCGTTATGTCAACTTTTTCAAGTATTTTTAGGGTTTTTTTGACTTTTTTTCAATTTTTTTATTTTATTTTTTACTTATATATATGCTTTTTTGCAAAAAGCAATACTTTTTATGTTCACTTTTTTGTCATTTTATGTAATTTATTACATATTTTTGTATTAAATTAACCTAATATTTATATAATATCATTAGAATTTTAGCTTATTTTAAAGCAATAATCAATTACAAAAATATTTCAGGAACATTTTCGTATTTTTTTTATTTCATAATTACATACGGAAGTTATATTTCGAATAAAAGTTAAAAGAATAATATAAAATTTTGATTACAAAAAATGAGGTTTTGAAAGAAAAAAATCCTGTATTCTGCTGTTCCCTAAGTAAGTTTTGGACTAAGGGACGTTCCTTAAAGTCCAATTTTTTGTACTTAAGGGACACTCTTTTAAAATTAAAAATACCTCTTTAGTATTTTTTCTAAAAAGGTATTTTTATTTATACTAACTTATTTTCATTTTTATTTTTTCAGACAAGAACCTAAGTCCCACTGTCTGACACTTATCCTTCACTTTCTTCTTCAACTTCAGCATCAAGATTCACTTCAGTTTCAACTTCTTCAGTAGTTTCAGTTTCAGCTTCATCAGAAGTAACTTCTGATGTTTCTTCTGTATTTTCTTCTACTACTTCAGAGTTAGCTTCAGGATTTGCTTCTGGATTTTCTCCTTCTTGTTCTTGTAAAACATCAACTAGATTGTGATTAACAGCATCAACTGTCTCACCTAATCAGTTTCAGGATTAAATTCAACCGCATTTGAATTATTATCTTGTCCTTGCTTTGATTTATTCCCACTAAAAATCATTATTAAGCAAATTGCTATTACAATTACTATTACTACAACTAGCATTATTACATGTTGTTTTTTCATTTTTATAATCATTCTTTTCTTTTGTTTTTGTATATTAAATATTTTATACATTATTATTTTACCATTAGACTAATTTTTTGCAAGAGATTTTTAAGATTTATTTTTCTACAAATGTATATTTATTCTCTTGATTTAAGTCGTTATTATTCACAGCCATTTTTCATTTTGTATAAAATAATTTTGACTGTGAATTGTATTATTATTTTTTTCAAAACACTATGCTAAGATAAGACTTGTAATTAGAAAAAACGACTAATATTCATAGTAAATAAAAATCCAGAAAAATATTAAAAGCTAAATTTATATTATAAAAATAGCTTATGTATATACTATTTTATGATAGATACAACATAAGCTTTTTATTTTTATATATTTATTTTAGTATATTCAAAAGAGGGTCCTCTAAGTACAGAAATTCGAACTATAAATGATGTCTCTTAGTCAATTATTTTATATTGTTTAAATATTTGATATAAATATACTCAAGAATCATTTTTGTATATATTGAACATTCTTGCTCTGATAATTTTTTATTTTTATTATATTTCCATATATGTGTTTTTGACGCATTTTCTTTAATTTTTTCAAGTAATTTATACGGAATTTTATTTTTCACCTCAAGCGGAGCATACTCTAGTATTTGAATAACTTCTACGCATGAATTTTTAATTTGCATTTTATCCATATAAGCATCTCCCATCAGTATCTTCCCTAACTATTCTACTGCTTTCAGTTTCTATTTTATCATGATAACCATCTATAAATGATTGGAATTCATTTATAGACCACGAATTACATAAACTATCAATTAATCTCAATGATATTATTTTAGATTTCTCATTCGAAAATTTATTTTTAGTACATGTTTCTTCATCTATATCATATAAAACTCCAAGGTATGATAATATCTCTTTTAAAACAGACTGATAGATACCTTTCTGTTCTTTGTCAATTGTAATATATGCATCTTGATATGTATCACTATCTTCATCATTTAAATAATATGGCATTCCTTCTTCTAATTCAATATCATTTTTTCCATCTAAAAAATAATCTAATTTAGTTGTATCTAATTGATAATATTTCCCATTCAAATATACTAATTCCCAAGTATGTGCATATCCTTCCTCACGATATGATTTCACTTTTGCAGCTTGTAAAAGTGCATGTGTAAATGCTTCATATCCATCACAAACTCCCGTTCCTTCAAAAATAATATCTAATTTTTCTCCCCATGTTTTTCTTATCATTTCAGGAGAATTATTATCATCGTTTAATGCATCAAAATTATAGGTTACATTATTAACTATATATCTAGTTATTGCTTCAATCTTTTCCCTGTCAGACATACCTGGTATAATAATTTCAGAAATAATTTCTTCAATTTTTTCCTTTATTTTTTTGCTTCTATCTGTAAATGGATGTCTTATATTATTTTGATTACAATAGGTAACTAATTGGTCTGAATACATAATTGCATTATTAACCTCTAAACCAACAATAGCCTTCAAATTAGGTAGTTTTTTTACTGTTTCAAATAAAGTCTCCGCTGAAACACAATTTAATGCAGTAATATCTATTACTTCTAAATCTTGCATATTTTGTATTGCTGAAATATCCTCTATAAAGGTATTCATAGGTGAGCCTATGCCATATTCACCCAATTCTTCTTGTGATATTGGAATGGCAGAGCTATTAGTCATTTCTTCAAAAGATTTATCAAAACTTTTATACTTGGTATGAAAACTAGGTCTTCCAAACGATAACATTCTTATTCGTGAATTGTTTTTTAGTCCATCAATACTTGTTAGTGCAGTCCCCGTTCCAATCGAACAAATTTGTAAATTTGGACACTTTGAAAGATTTACTTGATTAATATTGCTATCATTTGTTGGATCAAAATACAAAACTCTCAATGTTTGAGAATCAATTGAAAAATTATTATTCATAAATTCACAATTAGTAAAAATTAAACTATCTAGAAATCCATTATTATTTATAGAAGACAAAAAATCATCATCGATTTTTCCGTTTGAAATCCATATTTTTCTACAATTGGATAAGTCAATTCCATTAAGCCAATTGTTAGAATCATCTGATTTAATAATGTTATTTGAAATTGTCTTAAATTCTCCATTAACAGAAAGATTTGAAAGTGAAATTTGAGGAAAAGATTCTCGATTATCATCATTTAAAATATTATTCAACGCATCTTTAGGATTTTCAGACATATATTTATCTATAATTGAGTTCTTTATTTCAAAAGAATCTAAATTTAAATCACTTATTTGAATAGATTGTCCCGGTTCTTTTAAAAACATTGAAAAATTAATAGTTTTAGGAGGTTTAATATTTTCCTCAATAACATCACCGTTAACTAATATAACTTTAATATGATTATAATCTATATTTATTCCAGAAATATAATCTGAAAAATTTCCGTCTAATATAATTGTTTCATCTTTTAACCTATTTCTTATTTCATCATATATCTCATTTGGTACATGTATTATTGTTTTAGATTCATTTTCTTCTAATTTTGTCTGCAGAAATAAACTATTGTTTAATGCATTAGAATTATTAGAGGATGTTAAGCAAAGCGTTATTAATCCGGTGGCTATTAAATATGATATTTTTTTCCCTGAATATTTCATAAATATAACATCCTCGTATAACTAATTATTAAGATAAAGAAATGTAACTATTTTATAATTCTATAAATTTACTTCAATGTCATCAATTACGAATATTTTAAAACAAAATTTTATTACATTTAGAAGTATGCATTATAATATCTTAATTTATATACATTTCTTAATCCATTTTTTCAATCTATATTGTATTTGTATAATTGTTTATTATAAAAATTATAAGTAGCAACGGGGGGATTTGCTTCAGCAAAATCCCCCCCCACCTCACTCGGTGTGCTCCTTCCAAAACTGAAGAAGATCTTCTAACTCTTCTTCAGTGGGAGCATCTTCATGCTCCCAATTGAAGTACAACCCATCGGGGAAGTAAACCCGATGAGTTTTTTCGTCATACTCAGCTTTGGCCTCTTCAGTGGTGGCTTCTTCTGCCACCTGCTCGGTAGTGGCCTCGACGACCTCCTGTGTTGCAGCCTCTGCAGTCTGTTCGGTAGTGGCCTCAACGGCCTGCTCCTGTGTATCGGCCTCGACAGCCTCCTGTGTTGCAGCCTCTGCAGTCTGTTCGGTAGTGGTCTCTACAGCCTCCTGCTGTGTATCGGCCTGTTCCTGCTGCGTCTTACCGCAACCGCTAACAAAAGCGAATACGGCAATGATGACAATAGTCATCATTAATTTCCGAAGATTCTTTTTCATAATGTATCCTCCTTTCTTCGGAAACAGTCTCTGCTCTTTATCAGTTGCTCGGTTGAGCAGAGACATTTTTTGCTACATGAAGCGCAAATATGCTATGCACCTCATTATTATTATACCACATTTTTCCTTTTTTTCAAGTTTTTAGGCTCATTTTTTGACATATTGTAAATTTTTCATTAGAAAAAGCCACTTAAAACTACTGTTTCAAGTGACTTTTTATGTTATTTGTAGTAATTAAAAGGTTATATTTTTATTTTAAAATTTTCTTTTTAATTACTATTATTCCTCCTGCAATTAATGTTATTCCAGCAAGTACTGCTATTATTACTTGATTTTGCATTGTGTCTTCTACTTCAATACCTGTTGGTGGCATAAATGTTATTAATTCTGTTGCACTAGAATCTATCTCTTTTATTCCACCTATAAATTCTCCTAATATTGGTGTACTATTACCAGGTACTGCAGTTACATTTCTTCTACCAACACTATTTTCATATTTTACAATTTCAGCTAAATTATCATATGTTAAATTATCTGCATCATCTTCTGCTGAAACAGCCTTATTAACTGTTAAACCTATCATAGAACTATAATGTTCGAAATTATCAGAATAACTATATGGTACTAATTCTTTTTCGAATCCATTGTTATTTAATGAGCCTGTAGTATTATTTTGTGAATCTATACTTAATACAATGTTGCTATTATCTTCATTAATATATCTTATTCCATATTTATCTAATATTTCATAAAATGCTAATATATCATTTCTAAGTAGTCTATCGGCTTTTATACCATTACCATTTAATTCTGTAATCGTTGTCTTTTTCCAACTATTATCTACACTAGAATTATTATCTGATTTAAATTCTCCATTATTGTCAATATAATCTACTACTTGTCTTACTTTTGTTGTTACAATTTTATCTTTATCGTTTGGAGTATGTCTGTAATAGTATTCTCCTAAATATGAACCAATTTTATATGTATCATCAGATATTATTGCTTCTTTATTCTTACTTGTATAACTGTTTTCATATGATTCTTTTGCTAGTTCTAGAAGTTTTCCTTTTATTTCTGAACTTGTTCTTATTCTATAATCTGTATTACCTTGTTCTATATCGCTACCATCTTTTTTATGTTCTTTGTCTAAATCAATTTCATCTAATATTGTACTTGTATAATCGTTTTCACTTGCATTTAGAGCATACATATTGTATTTAATTTCAATTGTTGTTCCTTGAAGGATTCTTTCTTCAATGTTTATATATCTAAAGTTTTGAGTTCCTTCATTTATAGGTCGTTCACCCCATTTTGTTTCTTTTTTATTTAATGCTTGTAAAACATCTATTCCAATAGAATTATCTTTATCTAAAACTGTTTCTGCTACTAAGTAATTATTATCTATTTTTGCAAGTTTTACTAAATAGTTTTTTCTATCGCCTTCATTTACAACTTTATAATTTGTATGATAAATTCCATCAAATATTGTTTTTCCATCATTTGTTATTATTTTAATTTCAGATATTTCTTTATCTAATATTGTTGTATTTTCAGGTCTTTCAACTAAACCAAAATCTATTCTAGTAACATTATAATCTGTATGATTTACATCAACTTGAACAGAGTTTTTATTTGCATATTTTGATGTTTTTGACTCATTTCCTCCTACCCTACCATCTATTCCTAAATCTTCACTTAAATTATCATAATTTAAGTTTAATTTAGCTGTATCTGCATACATATAGAACATATTGTATAAATCATCATGTGATGCATTTTTATAGTTTGCTGATCCTAATATTTCTCCATTAACATTTGTTATTGTTTCAGAATTTGCTATTAACTCTAATCTTCTAGGTTCACTATCTCTGGCATCTGAAACTAAGGCATCATTCAAGGATGTATTTTTAAAATTATGCCATTCATTAACAATATATCTATCACCATCTGTTTGTGCAAACCCTGCTTGATATGCAGTTGATTGATAGTCTTGTCCATTATAAACAGCAGGTGTTCTTCCAATTTGATCATTATCGTAATTTGCTGTTAATATTTGGTCATTATTTGACCAGCGACTTCCGTCAGGTTTTAATGCTTCTGGATCTCCAGAAATTTTTGATGTATTATCTAATGCTAATTTATTATTGCCATATAAAAATCTTACTGTATAATTTCCAGTAGGAACACCTGTAAATGTATAGTTACCAACATCTGTAACAGAACCATCATCATGGTGTATTCCTCTTGATGTTTCTACTGTACTGCTAAATCCTGTTAAATCTTCAATAGTTCTTCCATTTAAGTCATTTAAAGGTACGTTTGTCGGCCATACGAAATCATATTCAGTATAAATTAAATCACTGTTTTCTTGATTTTGTATTTTTACTTTTTCAACCATTTGAGTTGTAAGTCCACCTATTAAAGCTTCTTTTCCTTCATCATATTGTCCATAATTATTATCTTTCCTATTATCTTCCCAAACAGTTCCTGTAACTGTTTTACTATTTTCTACAAATCCAAGCTCTAATCTTGGTGCTTCATCTGTATCTTCTTCATACCATGATTTTTCATTACGATTTATTATATCTACATTTGAAGGTGCAGAGTCTCTATCAATTTTTCCTTGAATATTATTATCCTTGTCAAGTATACTATAACTTGAAATTTCTACTATATTAGATTTTTGATTATTTCTTAGTTCATAACTATCTAATGTAGTTTTTACTTCTTCAATAGAATCAGCTTCTGCTTTCAGTGTTAAATATATTTCTAATTTCTGTCCACTTTTAATAACATTTTCACCATTTGGTAAATCAAATTTTAATTTATTATAAGTAATTCCATCTGAACTCTTAATATTTGTCTCAACAACATTATAAGATATTTCTCTATCATATGTGAAGTTTCCGCTTTTATTAAATAAACGTGGACCACTTCTCACAATTTCTTCTTTTTCAGCACCATCTTTTTCTGTTCCATTTTTATTTTTTATGTATTTATCTACTTTTGTAGTTACGAGTTCGAGAGAATTCTCATAATAATCTTCAACCGAATTAATTTTTGCAAGATATTTTGATGATGAACCATTATATATTGTAATCTTATAATTTAGATATATTTCCATATTTGTAGCATCTATACCTTCATTCGGATATATTTTATTATAGAAATTATTTATTGCTTCATAATTTTCACTTGCTTTATACATTTCAGCTCTATAATAATAATCCGTTTTGTACAAGCCTAATGTATATGTTATATTTTGTGCATCTAAGCCTTCAATTCCTGTCCTTTTAACTATTCCTTGTGATATGTCATTAACTCTATCTGATAATTTGTTAAAATTATAAGTCATTCTTTTATCTTTTACAATAACATCTGCTGAAACTAAATCTTTTTGTGCTTCAACATCTGCTTCCTGTCTTTTTGTTAAGCCTAAATTGATATTTAAACAATAATTATATGTAGCTTTCGCATTTATTGTAGTTTGTAGCCCTTGACCTGTAATTTTTCTATCTACAGTGCTAATTACCATTTGATTGTCAAATGCATATGTCAAATTACCAACAGAAGTTCTAGCTTTTGCTTTAAATAAATCTAAAGCTGTTTTATCACTATTTAATGTTTGAATTTCTGAAATCACTCTAGAATTATTAGTTCCTACATTTTTTGCTTTATAATACACATAATTTTCTTTTCCTGTATTGCTTACTACAATACCTGTTGTATTTCCATTACCATCAATTGCAGTATATCCTTTAACTTCTGCAATTCTATTGTTTACTTCATTTCTATCAGCATCTAATGCCATTGAACTAAATTGGTAGTAATCTCTTTTTCCTGTTGTTGAATTCTTATATATACTTGCTTTTTGAGAGTTTGTTGTTGTACTATTATAATTATTTAATTGTTCTAATCTTTTACCTTTCGCACCATTTTTTAATTTAGAAATACTATTATTTGTTAATGCCAAAAATTTTGTTGGCTCATATGTTTGACCATCATAAACAAATTCAACATCAAAGCTATAGTCTTTTAAATATCCTTCATCAGATATTTTTACTCTAGGTGCATCCCAGTGTCCTGTTTTATCTGTAATTATTGGTTGAGTAATTACTGCTCCTTCAAAATTATCATAAATAGTTGCAAGTTCTCTTTTACCATTTTTGTAATTTTTATATACATATACTTCAACCCCTTCAATTAGTTTTTCTTCTGAAGTTCTAATACCATCAGCTTTTGCCGATTCACCTTTTACATCTTTATTTTCATCTTCCCAAACAGTACCTGCTAGTTCTAATGTTAAATCAATTACAGTATATTCTGGCAATTCATTTGTAACTGTTATTAAAGTAGAATTACCAGATTTTAATTGAACATTATTGTTTGAAATTCCAAGCAAGCGCCATCCTTTATCATCTCCTTCAAGATCTAACTCTTCTGAAACAGTTACAACTGGTTTATTATCACCATACCATTTAATTGTTGGAGATTCATATACTGAATTTGCGTTTACTTCTTTAGTTATTTCATATGTGCCATTTACTATATTTTCACTATTTATTGTAAATGTTCCTGAAATTAACATTTTTATTGTAAATGTTTTTTTAGTTAAGTCTACTCCGCCTTTAGGATTTTGAGCAACTTTCTTTTCAACCTTAAATTTTCCTTCATTTTCTTTAGGACCACCGTCAATTGTATTTGTACAAACTACTTGTACATTTTCATTATTTATTAAACTTCCTGATACTGAATGTTCTGCATCATTTGATGTTCCATTTGTACCAGTAATAGAAACAAATTTACTTCCTGCTGGAATATTAATTTCTGTTATTTTATACTTTGGTGGTTCTTGATTTTTGTCCCATGTAAATTTTCCTAAATCAATATTATCATTTGGACCTATTGTAACAGTATAAGGTTCTTTTCCTTCTATTTCAATTTTAAACGCATATTTTTCATTCCCTGAAACATTACCACCTATCACTGTTTTTTGTAAACTAATACTACCACTTGCATTTTCTGGTCCATTTTCAGCTATTACTACGATTTCTCCTTCTGGATTACCTTCATCCTTATCTACAAATGTTCCTGTCCATGTTCTATTACCTTCAGATTCACTATAGTCATTATCAATTTCTTCTACTAAATATGTAGGTGCAGTTCCATACCATTTAATTCCTGTAAGTGATGTTTTTTGTCCACCCTTAACATTTATCTCAAATTCTTTTTTACCATCTATGTTCTCATCTCCATCAGGTCCTGCATAGATATATTTTCCAGATATTGTTACTTTAAAATTAAAATCTTTATTTATTAACGAACCATTAGTTACATCTTTTCTAATAGATAATGTTCCTTCATTTTTTCCATTATTTGTATCTATTTTATTAGAAACAGTTATTAAATCTGTTATATCTCTTATTTTGTTTTGTTCTATTAAATTTTTTATAACGTTTCTTTTATTATTTTCTTCTGTAATAAAATCTAGATAATTCTCTTTATTTTTTTCTTCTTCATTATCATTATATATTAACTCTGTTGAAACATCTCCGGTTATTATATGATCACTATTGCTATTAATTGTATTTTTAGTAATAGAATCAATAGAGTCGAATACTATTCCATATTCTGAACTATTTCCATCTTTTTCTTCAACACTATATTTTGGTGTAGGTTCACCTTCCATCCATGTAATTTTATCAGAAGTATATATCCAATAATATTCATTATTTATTTTATATAAACAATTTTTATTTTCATCTTCATCATACTTTAGTTTTACATTATATGGAACATTATTACCTATTTGTATGTCAAATGAAAATTCTAATTTTTTAATATCATCATCTGATAATAATCCTTGGTCTTTTAATATTTTTACAATTCCAATTTTTCCTTCTTTTGTTTTTAGCTCAGGTATATCATAAATATTTTTAGCAATTATAAATAATGATCGTCCTTCATCATAATCATCATTTTCAATTTGATTTTTTATTTTTACTAAAAGGCTCTTATAAATTGCATCAGTAGAGTTTTCTTTTGGTTCACCTAAACCTGTTATCATAAGTTCAAGTTTTTCTATCATTTTCTCTTTTCCTAAAGCAGTATCTAGTCTATTTTCACCGTTAATAATAGATTCTTCCAAATTTGTTCCTTGAGTTAACTCCTCAATAGTATATGTTGGAGCGTCAACAAAGGTACACCATGAAATTTTTTCAGAAGTCCAATTATTTATTAATTCATCCTGATTAATTTGTATTGTAACAACTTTTGTATCACTATATTGCTCATTTTTAACTTCGTATTCATCACCAGGTGTATTAGTTAACTGAATTATAATATCTTTTTCAGGGTTATCTGTAGCATATGTTATATCACCGTATTTAAATGCTTTTCCTCTTAAAATAACTCTAAAATTATAATCTTTACCTTTTAACTCTTCTTGATTACTTATCATTTTATATAAATTAATTGCTTTAATATCATACTCAGGATCTATAACACTATTTATAAATGTATTTTGTATCTCTGCAACTAAATCTGATCCACTAGGTTTTAATTTTCCTTCAACTTTTTTACCTTCTTTGGTTACTGTTATTTCCATTCCATTAGAAGTAGCATCTGTAAAAGTAGTTTTATCATCATCTTTTTCGATTAATTCATATTTTAAACCATTATTTCCTTTCGCCCAAATAAATTCCTGTTCTATAGTTTTAGTAATAACAAAATATATATTTTCTCCTTCTTCTTCCCATACTCCAAGAGTACCTGGTACATCTACTTTCATTGATGGATTTCCAGATCCATATCCATAATAATTTTCTACATTTAATTCAAATTTAAATATATGCTTTCTAACTTCTTCTGCATAAATTCTTTTTAAATTTTCCTTATTAGAATCATTTGAATCTAAAGGTATATATCCTTTAAAGTTAACCTTTTTAATAATTTGTATATTTGCCTTTTCTACATTTAATTCATTTAAGGCTGTAACTGTTACAGTTTGACCTTTAGCAAGCTGACCTTCTGACTGCATTTGGCTACTTCCATTATTTGGAGTCATACTTTTTACTTTTGTGACTCCAGTTGAATCTGTCTGTTCTTTAACTGTATATCTTGGTGGTTCTCCATACCATCTAATTTCTGGAGAATTCCATGGTTCATTAAATGAAACACCAACTGTTCTTTTATAGCCTTCATTTGCAGTAGTACATTTCACCCAATTATTGTTTTCATCTTTATATTCAAAATCACCATATATTTGTACATCAAAATTATATTTTGTATTTTTTAATTCTTCAATTTTAGAATTTAATTCATTTAATAAAGTCTGATTTGAATCAGCTAAAGAAATATTGTAGTCTTCAAATTTTTTTACAATTTTTAAACCACCAGAGTCTGGCTTTTTCGTATTAGTAGCTGTTAAATGAATTGTGGTTGATGGTATTTGAGTATTATTTAAAGTAATATAATTTCCCTCATTCGGCAGTCGACCTGAAAATATTTTTGTCGAGGCATTATATGTACCTCCTCCAGAAGATGTTTCATATTTTAAATTTATATCTCCTATCTCATATCCGAGTGCATTTAATTTTGCAATTGCGGAAGAATTATCGCTTTCTTTAACTGTAAATGCAGGGGCTGTATTTCCTTCCCATTCATAAACTTTAGATGTTTTAGTTTCACCGGGTTTTACAGAAATTATTTCTTTAGAATTTCCTGCTACATTTATTTCAAAATCAAAAGATGGTGAGCTATTTTCATCTAAACCTAAATCAGCTAAACTTAAAGTTTCTCCATTTACTCCTTTGATTATTTTTTCAATAGAAATTGTTGCTTTATGTGATGAGGATTTACGGTCAAGGGTAGGATGTTCAGTCCACCAGTCACTTTCAGTTTCAGCTAAATCTTGAGCATCAGAATGTTCTTGTTTTTCAACCGTTCCTTGTAAATAGTGAGCTTCATCAATTGATAAACTAAAAGGAACAAGATCTCCATCCATTCTCGACCAACTTGTAGTTTCTTTTATTAGTAGTAGTAGAGAAACTTCTAAAGTTTCATATCCTTGTGGTGAATAATAAATTACATATTTTGACCATGCATTATCATAATCAAAGTCAACATGTATATTTGTTATCTTTGTTGCATTTGGTATTACATCTATTTGCAAATAAAACTCAGTATTTGGGGCCGGAAATGAACCAACCATATTATCACATCCAACAACTTTAGTTTCTATTGGACTATTTGAAGCATCTGTATAAACTTCAATATTGGTTATTTTGGCAAATCTACCAGAACTAATATAATCAATTGCAAAAGGACCAATTATATATTTTTGATTTTCAGCATCAAATACAGCCTTTGGATTTTGATATTTTCCACTTGTTATCCATTTTGGCATATTTTTTAAATTGAATCCTTTATCAGAATTTGGATATGGATTGCTCTCTCCAGTTACTGCTTTTATATATGAAGTCCACTGTTTTATTTCATTTGTTAAATCTGTAGGGCTGCCAGAACCAGGAGTTTTATTATGATCACCTGCAGAAGTTTTCCACCATAATTTTTGCCCAGCACCAGGAATAGCATGAGCTCCACTCGAACTTCCTCCTTGCCCATAGTATCCATCATAGTGATATGCTATGTACGTTTCTGTAGCATCTCCTACTCCGGAATCTTTTACTGTATATCCATCAAGTTTAGCTGCAAAAGCATTTTTATTAAATTTATAAAACTTTCTTTTTATAAGTTCAACTTCTTCCAGTGTATGACCCATAGCCTCGCTAGTCTCAACAACTCTCTCATTACCCTCATCTACTTCTTCTAAATAACCTCCTAGTTCTTCATCTAGTGCTCTATAATCCGATTCATTCACAAAAATATAAGTAGAACTAATATTATCATTATCTTTAAGTTGATTTAATACTTTTAGTACAGTTTCATTTGTTATTTCTATATTCTCTGTATTTTCTTGATTGCCATATGGCAAATCTCTAAAAAACCATTTGTCATATACATCAATTATTCCAGGTCCCCATAAACTTCCACCATGATAGCAACACCACCTTTTAGTATTACCTTTATTTTTTAATGAATCGTGAACATAAGGAAATCTTTCAAAACAACTTACTTTATAAAACATCGTGGTGCTTAATAAAAACAAACTCATTATTAAAACTATCTTTATTATATACTTTCTAAGTTTCTTCAAATTAAACACCTACCTTTCTTTTCATTTCATCAATTTTGAAGTATACAATTGAGGTTACTATTCCAACCAGTAACAGAGATGTTAGTATAACAGAAATATATATAAATGTTTCACCTGTTTTTATTAAAATTACAGCATCTGCATAACTTATGTCATTTTCATTTTGAACTTTATTTCCAGGAGTTGAATTTGTATCTGTTAATCCATATATATTATAATCTTCTGCAATCTCCGCTTTATTATTAGAAATTCCTGTATTTTCGCTTGTCATATTTTTTGTAAGAACAAGTTTTATAATTTTACTATCTCCTTTTTTAAGTTCCGTATTTTCAAACGCTTTTGTATATAAATTACCATCTTGACCTGTATACCATTTTGAATTTGCTTCTAATGAAGAATTGAACTTCATTCCATCTGGTATATAATCAACTATTTTTTTAACATATCCATTTATATCTCCCACATTAGAAACTTTTATTTCATATTCAACAAAAACTACAGAACCTGTTACATTTTTACTTGCTATTTCAGTCTTTGCAAGTTTTGTATTATTATAATTTTCTGTTGTCGTTCCTTTAGAAGTTTGTACTGTAACTTTAGTAATTGTTTTATCTATTTTCAAATCAAATTTTTCAGAAAGCATTAATCCTAAATCTATATTAGATATGCTAGAGTTAGAAATATTAATTACATCTGTTATTGCTCCATATGTAATTTTTCCATTTTGCTCTAACCTTGTTGATATTGCATCACTATTAACATTTAAATTAACACCTTGTTTTTGATAAGCTGTTACTATATATTTTGTAGTATCATATTCAAATATTACAGAATAACTTCCATTTGAAATTCCACCAAATGAATAATTACCATTATTATCTGTACTTGATGTTTTTTCAACAGCACCTGAAGAACTATTAATTAATTTAACAGATATTCCACTTAAATTTGGTTCATTTGAATCTCTCATTCCATTTTTGTTAGTGTCTTCCCAAACTGTACCATCTATTCTATAAGTTTGCGTTATATTATCCTCATTTGTTAGGCTTAATTTTCTACTTTTTCCCTCTTCCTCATTTACTGTAACTTCAGGATTACCTTCTATTATATGTGTAATTGAATTTGTTTTTATATCTTCCTGATTTGATTGACTTAATATACCAAAATTTGTTGCAGAGGTTTCTGCGGTATTTATATAAGATGCAGTAAGCTCAACATTAGCTGTTATTTCTTCACCAGGATTTAATTCATAAGTACAAATTGATGCATCTTCACCTGCAACATTTGTTTCTTGTATAGTTCCTGCTGTATCTACTAAACTTATTTTATTTGCTACCATTCCGTCTGGAACCTTATCTGTAAGTTTAATATTTTTAGCTTTTGCTCCACCTTCATTTTTAATTAAAAATGAATAATTAACTGTTTCACCTGATTTTATATATGTATTACTATTATTAGATGTTTGTGTTATTACTAAAACTGGTTTTCCAATTTCAATATTTAACGGCTCTGTTACATATTCACCAATTTCTTCTGAATTAACCTTTGCATTTAAACTAATTTCTCTTTTAGTTGAACCATCTGTTAAATCTTTAACTTTAACTGTATATTTAAAATATACTTTAGTAAGTGAATAATCGTCCAAGTTAGTAACTTGGCTTTGGCCTATTAGCTCATCTAAATTCCATATAATTTCATTTGTATCATTATTTATGATTCCAGCTTCTGTATCTACATATTTATATTTTTCATCTACTTTTTCATATTTAGAAATACTAGATTTTACATATTCTAATTCATCTGGCAACTTTTGAGTTACAACTAAATTTTTCAAATTATTTTTATTAGAATTTTGAAGCCCTATTTTAAATTCTATTTCCTCTCCTACAGGGTATACTTCATCACTGTTTAAATTTCTCATATCTACTTTAACTAAAGCTTGCAAAACTTTTACTTTTTCAGTTTCAAATTCTAAGTTTTTTCCTAAATCTTTTGCTGTAATTTTTCCTTTTGCTTCTATATATATTTCAGGAAATTCTTCTAATTCTATTATTTTTAATCTATTATTTAATTGTTCTTCTATTTCTTCTTCACTTAAAGAATAATCTATTTCTGAATCTTCTATTTCATATTTACACATGCTCACGCTTGAAACTTCAAATTTCAAATTAATTTCAAGTGGTTTATTTGGCTCAACTATCGGAGATTTTATATTTAAAAATCTAGCTTTATATGTTTGAGTTTGAGATTCTATTTCCGTATTATCAAGTTCTATTGTTTCTCCATTTACTTCTATGCTCTTATTTTGACCTATCTTAAGGGTTTCTTCTCTTTCCTCTAAAATTGCTTCCGTATTCTCATAATTAGAATCAAAATCTAAATATTTAGTTCCCTTTGGAACCTGAAATTCTCCTGAAATATCTTGAACTTTATTTTCACCAATATTTGTGATTTTTATTGTATAAATTAGTTCATCATATTCTCTAACTTCAGATTTATCAGAATAAGCTTCTACTTCTATTTCTGGTCCTTCTCCTGTTGTTAAACCTACTAAATCTGGAACTTCTTTTTCATCTGTTACTATCATTTCTGAATTATTTTTATAGCTTACCATAAATGTTCCAAATATGTTTTCATTATGGTTTAAGTTCTCTGGTATTTCAAATCTATATGTAAATCTTAATACCTCTGTATCTTCCATTACATATCCATCTTCTGGTACTATTAAATATGATTTTATATTTTCTAAACTTTCTACTTCTTCTTGCCATCCATTTTCACTATTTTCTAATTCTTCTGTTGCTTCTCCATTTTCTGAATAATATATTTTAAAGTTTCCTCTATTTCTTTCATCTCCTGTTATTTCTGATAATATTCTTGCATCTAGCGTTGTTCCTAAATTGTCTCCTGTTAATATGTCTTGTACTCCTTTAAATGGAAATCTTCCTAGTATTTTTACATTTGTTATCTCATTTCCATTATTATTCATTACTATAATCTCTTGAGTAGCTTCTTTTCTTTCTGCATATATATCTATTAAATCTGTTTTCTTTCCTTGTCTTACTGATTGTATTTTTGCTTCATTATTATATCCTTCTATGCTATTTACTGCTACAAGTCCAGTAGGTGCTGAATAACTTACTTCATAAACATCTTCTCCACCGTTTTCATAGCTTGTAGCTTCATCATTTGTATATCTTAATTTTACTTGCTCTTTCTTAGCTGGTGTATATAAGTTTACTTTTATATTTGCATTTATTACTATATTTGCTCCATTTGTAAGTAGTCCGGAATTTATTCCTTCTTGCATTCCATCTACTGTTATTCTTATCATTCTTCCTTCTGGAACTATTTCTGTTATTTCTAATCCTTCTCCATATAACATTTTTGTATTTGTTATTTCTAAAGATTCTATATATTCTGGTAATTCTATTTCAAATACTGAATGTCCATATATGTCTGATTCTAATCTAGCATTATTTAATTCTATCCTTATTTCTACATTTTCATTTAATGAAAGTGTTGATAAACTTTCTCTATCTAATATTATATTAGCTTTACTTGATGTATCTTTTAATTCAGTTTCTATTTCTTTTTCTTCTACTTCTACTGTTTCTTCTACATATTCATAATCTGCTTTTAATTTTGTTTTTGATGTTATTTTTGCCATATTTATTAAGCTCGCTTTATCAATGCTTAAATCAGATACTGCTTTAACACTTTTTATTACTATGTTTCCTTCTGCTATTGGTTTTGTTATTTCATAATTTAATTTTGAATGTCTTCCTTCTATATTTAGAACTATGTTTCCTTCTTCATTTGCTTCTATAGAATTATTTATAATTCCAATTTCATTTCCTTGTTCATCTAATACTTTGATTTCACCTGCATCTCCTAGCATTTTATCAAAGTTTTCTTTTGACATTTCTATTCTTTTATAATATATATCACCTGTATCTAGTTCATTTCCTTCTTTATCTATATATTTATTTGATACATCTTCTAATTTTAAATCTTTTATTATATCTTTATAAGATACATTTATTACTTCATTATTAATAAGTTCAATCTCATATTTTCCTGCATTGTTATAATTAATATAACTATATGCTTTAGAGATTTCTTTTGTTTCATTTCCAATATTTAATGAAACTATATTTCCTTGGCTATTATTCAAATCGTATTGATAATTGTTATCACTTGTATTTTGAGTACCGCCTATTGATGTAAGACTTGCCTTAATATTTGTTATCATACTAGTTTCAATATCTTCAATTGATATTCCAGAATAAGTAAATGTAACTAAATACTCATCTATACCATTTCCATTAAATAATTTTTCTTCTTCTATTTCCTCTTCATCAAGCATAATCTCATCTTTATAATCGCTTGATTTTACAAGTTTTTCCTCATTATATACTTCTATTTGAACTTTATTTTCATTTTCATTATAAATCCAATTGTTTTCATCAAAACTTAAGTTTCCAGTTTCTTCACCATTTGTTCCTTCTAATGAATTAGCTACTACTAAGACATTACTTGGCTTTGTATTTGCTAAA
Source organism: Clostridiales bacterium UBA7001 (assembly GCA_002449785.1). Classification (GTDB taxonomy): domain Bacteria; phylum Bacillota; class Clostridia; order TANB77; family CAG-508; genus Scatovivens. Next base: position 8,433 of record DJXP01000004.1, on the reverse strand, counting down.
ATTGGAACCTCTAATTCAATTTCACTTTTTTCAATTGGTAACCTATTTCCACCTTCTTCATTATTTGTTCTAACTATTGTTTGTAGAATAACACCATCACCGAAATCTATGTATTTTGTCGTTCCAGTTTCAACTACAAACTCTCTTTCATCTGTCCAATCTAGTTTTAACAACTCTTCTTTTTGTACATCGTGTTCTTTGCCTTCTCCATCAACATATATTCCACTAAATCTAATTTTACAATTATTTGATACAATATCTCTACTTACATATTCTTCATTCTTATACCTTATTGGTAAATCTATGTTAATTTCTGATGTACTACTTATTTGATTTAAATATAGTACATTATCTTCTAAGCTATCTACATATTCTGGAAAGACTAATTCCTCTTCAATATTTTCTGTTACTTCATCATTTTGATTATCTATTATAGGCTCTTCGCTATTTTCTATTTTCTCATCTTGTTCTTCTATTTTTTCTGTTTTATCATTTGGCTCTATACTATTTTCTACTTCTTCATTCTGCTCTTCAATATTTTCCATTTCTTCATTTTGCTTTTCAATGTTTTCTATCTCTTCATCTTGTTCTTCTATTTTTTCTGTCTCTTCTTTTTGTTCTCCAATGTTTAAATTATCATTTTCTGCTTCTTGTTCACTGTTTTCTATTTCTTCTTGATTATTATTATCTTGATTATTGTTTAAAATTTCTTCAAATTCATTATTGCTATTTTGAGCTTCTACTTCACTTTCATCATCATCAGCTTCTTTTTTCTCATATTCATCTTCATTTTGTGATATTTCTTCATCTAATGAAACTGTATTATTATCAATCTCTTCTTCATTTTCGTTTTTATTATTTTCTTCTAAATCATTATAATCTATGTTTTCAGTTTCATCATTATTAATTTCATGTGTTTGAAGTGTTTGAGAATTCTCTTTAATTTGATTTTTTCCAATTTCAAAATTAAGATTTTTCCCTTCTTCTCCTTCTAACAATTCAACTTTAGCATTTTTTAAATAACCTGACTCTAAAACATTTAACTTTAGCTTAATTGCTAAATCATTGTTATTTACATCACTAGAAATTTCTTTAATTTTTTCGCTTTGCTCCTCCGTTTCTTCTTCCTGACTAATTCCAGACACAAAATATGTCTCAAATTCAATATTTTTATGACCAGTATCTGAATTTGAGCCAAATAATGTTTCTGCAAAACTAGCGGCATAACTCTTGCTTACAACAGCAAAATTAGCAAAAGTTAATGTAAAAATTAGAAGCATTGCGATAAACTTTTGTAGAAGCTTATTCTTTTGCATTTTTGTTTCTCCTTCTAAACAATTTTTAATAATAATCAATAAATATATTCGTATTTATTTTACTTATTATATTTAATATTTTACTCTTTTTCTTAAAGTAGTCAATGCATCAAAAGCTTCTAAATCAAGTGTTTCAATTGTTTTACTTCTAATCAATTACGGAAACTACATTTACTTATTTCTTATATTAATATATAAAGTTTTAATTACATTTTAAAATTTTCTTTACACTGAAATCTTAAAAATCTGAATTCCGTAGCATTTCTATTTTTTGGTAACAAAAATGAAAAAAAGCCCTAAATAATTTAGAGCTATTTATATACATTTATAGTTACAATTTACTATCAAATTGAATATACTATATTATAAATTTATTTTTAGAACAAAACTTGGTTATTATTAGTTTTATAAAGGAGGTTTTATTATGAATAATATGGATATAAACAAACTTCTTACCGCAATTTCAAAAATGGATAAAGAAGAATTGGAAAAAAACATTTATAAAGCACAAAAAATTTTAGAAAACAGTAATCTAAAAGATGAAATAAATAAACAAAATTAGCAAAACAGTTGGACTTAGGTTCTTGTCTGGTTTAAATCTTCTGTCCTTCTTATTTTATTATGGGAGAATATTCTATGAATGATGATTTTAATGATGTTATAAATAAGTTCTCTGAAATACTCAAAGAGAAAAATATAGATATTAATAATATAGCAGATTCGGTTAAAAGTTCTTCTACTAATGATTATATTAATAACAATAATAATTTAAACTCTATTAATCATGATAATAAATCAGATAATCAAAACTCAACAAGCAATGATAATTACAATGACTTCTCATTAGATGTTGAAACAATTTTAAAAATTAAGGACATTATTTCAAAAATAAATAAAAGTCAAAATTCACCTAGAAATAAAGTTTTATCATCACTTAAACCTTATTTAGAACATGATAAACAAGATAAGCTTGATAACTACATTAAGATAGCAAATTTATTAAGTGTTATGGACGAAATGAATATAGGAATTTCTTTTTTAGAAAATAAAAAAGGCTATGATTTTATATTAATCATAACCTTAATTTTGCTTATATTTTAAATTATAACAATTTCATTTTTCTCAATTTTACAAATAGGACATTTATCAATTTTTTCTCCAACTTCTCTTACCAAATTAGCTATTCTAATTTGTGTAACATCAACTGTATTAGCTGATATTATTGCCATAGTATTTCCAGCTGCTCCTGCATGTGCAAGACCTCTTAATGTTCCCAGTACTATTATGTTACCACCTGCTATTATCTCAGCACCTGCATTTACATCTCCGCATATAACTATACTTCCAGCATATTCTTCTCTTTGTCCTGAGCGCAAAGAGTTTTGTACAATCTTCGTTTCAGTTATATCTACATCTACTTGGAAAGTTCTTTTTATTGCATGTAGTCCCAACAAATCTGATATATCATCAAATTTCACATCTACTGATATTCCTGATTCTTTTATATATGATTTTACCTTTTGAATTTCAATTGGTGAAAATAATCTTCCTGTAATTTTAATTGGAATATTTGATGTTTCATAAAATTCTATTAATTTTGGCATCTTCATTTGTAACTCTTCTAATATTTCCTGTAACTCTGCTATTACATTTACATTTAATATTATTTCATTTGTAGTCTGACTAATTTTAATATTATTTAGCATCTTATTCCCTTTCTAAATATCTATATAATTCTTATATAAATCTTTCAGTTTCAGTTTCTGCAGACATATCTTCTCTTATTTCTTCCATATTCATGCCAAAGTATTCATAAATTACTTGTTTAACAACTTCAGCTGTATAAAATCCGTGTTTTCCATTTTCAACCATAACAACTACTGCAATTTCTGGGTCATTATATGGTGCAAAACCTGCAAACCATGCATTAGTTTTATTACCAGCTTCAGCTGATCCAGTTTTACCACCAACAGATATTGGAAAATCTTTGAATGTATTATATGCGGTTCCACCTTCACCTTCTGTAACAGATCTCATTCCCTCTAACACAGCATGCATTGTTTCTTGACTAAATTCAAAGTTTTCTGAATCATCTTCTTTCAAGTCTAATTTTTTGTTTATGAATTCATCTATTTCATTTCTAGACACTATTGTTCCATCAGAATTAGTTATACTTTTTATTATAGAAACATCAAGTTTATGTCCTCCATTTGCAACCATTGCTATATATTTTGCCATTTGAAGTGGTGAAAAACTATTCATACCTTGACCAATTGCTGCATAAGCTGTTTGCGCTGCTGACCATGGCTCATTTTTTTGAGCAGCCACCTCTCTACTTGCCAAGCTTCCACCATTTTCACCTGCAATTTCTATTCCAGTTTTATTTCCTAATCCAAAGAATTTTGCATATCTAACAATGTTATCTATTCCCATTTCAGTACTTACCTGGAAGAAATAATAATTACATGACTTTTGTATTGCCTGAGAAACATTTAAATAACCATGTCCTCTTCCATAATCATTATAGTACCAACATGCTGGTGGATGTGCTGTATCATCAGTAATTCCATAAAATGGTCCACTATCATTTATTCTTCTTGTAGTATTTGTAGTTCCAGTTTCCAATGCTGCTATCGCTGTTACCATTTTAAAAGTTGAACCTGGTTCATATGAACTTTGAAATGCTTTACTATATAGTGGGTTATATGGGTTTTGTACATATTCTTGATATTTACTATTAGAAATTCCATTATAAAATAATCCTGGTTCATAATCCGGATAACTAGCCATAGCAAGTATTTCACCAGTTTTTACATTTATAACTACTGCTGCTCCCCCTTCTGCAGGACTAGGATCACCTAATTCTCCTGCACGAATTTGACCAATATTTACTTCTAATGCATCTTCAGTAATTCTTTGTAAATTTGCATCAATTGTAAGTGCAATATCTGCTCCTCCAATTGCTTCTTGTGAAGTATATTCTCCTGTTACGGTACCATCAACAGACATATCTATCTGCTTTTTTCCATCTTCTCCTCTTAAATACTCTTCAAATGTTTTTTCAATTCCTGTTTGACCTACTTTATCATCAACTTTATATTCATGAGTATCTCCTCTTGCCTCAAATTCTTTTTGATTTGCTTCTGATATTCTTCCCATATACCCTAAAATATGTGATGCTAATTTTCCGGTATGATATACTCTTGTAGGTTCAACAATTATGTTTACACCTGTTAAATTTTGAGAGTTTTCCTGAAGCTGGATTGCACTATTTCTAGAAATTCTTTTAGATATCTCCATTGATCTTGTCGTAGAATACCCTATTGTTGTAATAGCATATCTTATAGCAAGAATCTGTCTAATTTCTTTAACATCTTCACTTTCTATGTTATATTTATCTCTAAATAAGTAAAATGCTTCTTCTGCAGATGCCGCATCAGGAATTTTATATTCTTTTTTCCAATTACTTAGTTCTTCTTCACTTCCAAAATGGAATTCAAATGGATTTATACTTATTGGAAAATTATCAATATAGTTATCCCCATTTTGTTCTAAAATTGTTGTCATTAGAGAAATAGAACTATTAAGCTGTTTATCATCTGTTTTAGATTTATACATTTCAAGTGAAAATTCCATTTCTGTACTAATTAATATATTTCCACTTCTATCTGTGATGCTTCCTCTAGAAGCTTCAATTGATGCTTCACGAGTAAGTTTTGTATTTGAGTTTTCTCTATACTCTGCTCCATTTACAATCTGCAGATTAAATAATTGAATTAAAATAATAATTCCAATTACATAAACAATTGTAGTCATTATATTATATCTAAAGTTAGATTTTTCTATTTCACTCTTATGTTTCAGCAATATCACCTCTCTTCTCTTGGCCCTTAAGAAATGTCCTAAGCGAAACATCAAAAATATCTTGTAAGTATATTATTTCGCTTAAATGCTCTCTCTAGCATATATCCAGATTTTTGAATAATCGGATAAAGTATTATAGTTAGTAAAATATTATATATAATTTCAATTATTAGTATTTTAAAAAAGGCAAAATATTCTCTATCAAAATCAAGTATAATTGAGTTTATAAAATACAATCCTAATTCATAAATAAATGTTGCTCCAAATACCATGAGTAGTATTGTTAATTTATTTTCTTTTGAAAAATTCTTATCAAAATATGAGCCTAAATAACCAATTATGCATAGCATAATTGCAGTTGTTCCTATTACTTTTCCATATATCAAATCAATTATTAATCCACATACTACTCCAAATCCAATTCCTAATGTTTGAGTAGTGAAAAGCCCTATAAATAAAATAAAAATAACTACTAAATTAGGTTTTATTCCAGCTATTGTAAATGCATTAAAAACATTTGCTTGCATAAAAAAAATTATAAAAAATATTACCATTAAGACTATTATTGTAGTAAATTTTCTCAACTCTTATTCTCCCCTAATTTTTTATTATTAAAACTGTATCTATTTTAGAGAAATCAACTGCCGGTTCTACTTTTGCATACCTATCAGTTATATTACTTGTTGTAATTATTTCCTTGATTGTTCCTATAATTATTCCTTTAGGATATATTCCTCCTACTCCAGAAGTATAAACTGTATCTCCCTGAATAAGCTCTGCTCCTGTAGGAATATATGAAGCTCGTAATATTTGATCATTCTCCAATGTTCCCTTACAGATAATGCTTTCATTTGTAGTACTAATAGTACAGCTAACAGTACTAGCTGAATCTATAATTACTTGGACCTTACATGTATTTTCAGTAACTGATATAACATTCCCTACTAATCCTTTATCTGCTATTACTGTCATTTTTTCTTCAATTCCATCTTTTTTTCCAACATTTAATACTAGTGTACTACTATAATTACTAACATCTTTATTAATTACATAAGCAGGAATTGTATTATAATCAGCATATTTTTCACTTAAATTCATATATTCTTGAAGTGTAGTGTTTTCGGCTTTTATAATTTCTAATTCTCTAAGTTCTGTTTCTAGTTCACTATTTTTCTTTTTTAATTCTTCATTTTCTGCAATAATGCTATCCATATTAGAAAAATACACACTGTTTCCTTGAATTTTATTTCTTAAATCTGTAAAGATTCTTTGAACCGGATTTATTATTGAGGTAGCAACACTTTCTAAATAAGATAACTTATTTGTTTCAACATTAGATAAAAATATTAAAAGTATGAGTATAACAACTGTTACAACACCGCCTAATATATGTGTTTGCTTATTTCTATTCATTAACCTCTCACTTTCTTATTTATTAAATATTCTATAAATTATAATTTTCTATAAACGAAAATTGCAATTGCCAAACCTATTATACTTGCAATATTAATATCAACAGTAAATCCAAATGTTATTTTTAAAACACTTAAATCTAATATAATTGGTGAAGCTAATCCAAAAGTTTGACCATATGAAAGCCACCAAAGCCATGATATTGAACCTGCCAATTTTCCAAGCAATCCTCCTAGCACCAAACCTGCTAATAGAAAGATTAATAGTATCCAAAAATTTTTTTCTCTTGTAGCCATTTTTTACCTCCATTTTTTCTTACGGAAATTCGTTTTTTTACTGTTATATTATATATTGATACATACTTTTTTTCAAGTAATTTATTTATATTTTGTAATTTATTTATTTTACTTTAATATAATGTTTTTAGGGAAAAAATTACATTTACTTTTTAATTTATTTTTGTATAATTTATTTATACTGTATTTAGGAGGAACTAATGACAATAAAAAAAATAAATAATGAAAAAATTAAAATTATTTTTTATTCTACGGAACTAATGGAAAATAATATTTCTGTACATTCTTTTTTATCTGGTTCTATTGAATCACATAGATTTATATATAAACTTTTAGATATAGCAAATGAGAATTTATGTCTTGACTTAAACAAATCTTCACTAATTATAGAAATATTTTCATTTAATAATTCTAAATTCGTTCTTTTTTGTTCTAATAAACCAAAAGAAAAATATATAATTTTAAAAGAGCCTATTATATGTCTTTTCAAGAATTTTAATGATATTGTAAATTTTTCTATTTACATAACCACATTTTTTTCGAAAAGTAATATAAAAAGCTCTTTATATAAATATAACAATAATTATTATTTAACAATAAATTCAATTGAGACTGATTGTTTAATTAATAATAAAATAATCTCTACTATATCTGAATTTACAAATTCTTTTACTATATCAAACTTATGCTTTTCAAAATTCAAAGAATTTTCTGAGTTACTTATTAAATCTAATGCAATTGAAATGCTAAATCATTAATATTTAATTATTATGGAATATACAAACTATGCAATTAATTTTTTCTTTGGCTAAGCATCCATTGAAATACACTCTGCCTTTTATAATATTTTTGTATTGAACCGTGTGTTGCACCATGTATTGTTTCAAGTCTTGCAACAGTTTTATTACTATATTTATTTATTTTATTTATCATTTTTTTCATCTGCCTATTACGCTCTTTTTCTTCACCATGAGCATCTCCACATATTCCATAAACTGGTAAATTTGCTAATCTTTTTGCATGATGTTCAGCTCCTGCAGTTTTTCCACTCATTACTAATATTCCAGCAAATTTATTTGGATTTTTCCATGCTATATTCCATGTTCCATTTCCTCCACTTGACATACCTGTTAAAATAATTCTATTTTTATCTACTTTATATTCATCCGTAACTTTATCAATTAATTTCATGACTTTTTTATAATCTGAACCTGATGCCCAATATGAAGTAGTTCTAACTGGTGCAATAAATATAAATTTTCCTGCTTTATATGCTTTTTTAGATTTAACATATGATACTATTGGTAACCTTCCTAACTTTTTAAACTTGTTTTGTTCTCCATCACCATGTAAAAAAATTATAAGTGGTAAACCTTCTGTTGGATTATCTGGTACAGATAAATAATACTTCATACCATTATATTTTTCTTCAAAAAATCCAGCCTTCTTATTTAAAGCATCGCCAGTATTAGCATTTGTGTTATCTGAAGAATCTGTATTCCTATTTGTATTGGTATTGGTATTTGTTTGAGATACTGTACTAG
>DJXP01000012.1:2372-3873 GCA_002449785.1 Clostridiales bacterium UBA7001 | reverse complement strand
GCTATAAAAGTTATTACAACTAAAATAACAAAATTTATCCAAGTGTGATATTTAGTATTCAATAGAAGTTCAATCGAAACTATAATTAAAATATTTGTAAATAAATTAACACTGCAAAACCATAAGCCACCCATTTGTCCATTTTTATCCACGGATTCATCTAACATATATATAGCAAAAAAAAAATTAATTATAGATTGGACAATTCCTTTTACTAAATTAAGAAAGAATTTCCTCATAGTAAAGTAAGGATTTGTTCTGTTTTCTAAATATAAAAACGGAAGCATTAAATTAATTATATCACCATCTTCCGGTTTCACATCATGATCAAGTAAAGCCCGAGCACCTAAAGGCAAAGAAGTAAATAATAAATTAAATAAAGTAATGAACCAATCATCGATAATTGTCTGCCCAGTGAAGTTACAATAAAATCCGAAAACAAATTGCAAAAAAGTAAACACGAAATTTTTATAAAAAAAATATAGAATACATTGAGAGTTTCTCATATAATTAGTTCTACCATGATATAACAATAATTCATGTAAAAAGCGGAATTCTCCTATAGCATAATCCGAATTTTGTACAGCTCGTAGTCCTTCTTCACCGTATATCCCTACACCTATATGTGCTTCCATAATCATAGAGACATCATTACCCCCATCTCCTATGGCTAAAGTTTTTGAATTGGGGTTGTAATTTTTCATCATTTTTACCACCTGGGATTTCTGGAGGGGGGATACCCTGCAACAAATGACGGCCACGGCATCTTTAGCTATGTCTAAAAAAATATTTTTTATTTCTTGTTCTTCTTCTTCTATTGTCAACAAAGCTTTTTCATCGACTAAAATTCCATATTGAGGTATCGTCATTGTGTCATATTCGCCTTTGAATTGTTGAAATTCTTTCGCGAAATTAATGATGACATCAGCTCGTTCTTGTTGGTTCAATATTTCTAAAGTTTGTTCATCTTTTTTCGGCTCGATTCCACATATGCTAAATATTTTCATATCTTTATTTATTAAATTACAACTTAGTCCTATATTATAAGCAGTGTTCATTTTATCTCCGGTTAACATCCATACTTTGATTTGAGCGAGTCTTAAATCGCGAATTGTTTCGGGCACTTTTTCTTGAAGTTTATCTTCGACTATTGTCGTTCCTATTAAAAATAGATTTCTTTCGATTTTATCACATACTTCATTTACTTTTTTTTCTTTATCTTCTAAAGACATCATAGCTTCTGTGTAATCTTTGAAAAATAATTTATACTCATTTTCTGATAAAACTTTCATTGCTATGAATAAAGTTCTTAATCCTTGTGCACTAAATTTATCTACATAATATTTACATTGTTGTAAAATTTCTTTATTTGTATTTTTACTCAATCTTTGTTCTATTATTGAATCAGCGCCTTTGCAATAAAGTATAATTTTATTATCAGGAGTACGCACAATAATAGTTTCACGTTTTCTATCCGAAGTAAATTCTAATATTTGTAATT
>DJXP01000012.1:0-2233 GCA_002449785.1 Clostridiales bacterium UBA7001 | reverse complement strand
ATCGCCAACCTTGTGACTTCGCAGCTTTGACTAATTCGATACTATCTGGAGATACACAGATATATTCTTCTATTCCATCGTCATTAACTTCGACGGAGCATGTATGACATAATGATAATGCGGTCCAAAAATGTTCTATTAAATAATTCATTTGTTCTAAGGATATTTTTACACTGTCATCATCACTTTTTATTATATAATTAGTATAATTTTTTTTTCCTTTTTTCATTTTACTAGGGTCATTATTTTTACCATAAATAGTTTGATACATTTCGTAATTTATAAAAGGATAAATATTTTCTTCATTTCGGAATTTAATTTCTTTTTCTGAATTTTCTTCTTCTTTTCCTCGCATATATTGATAACAGACATCACCTATAACACAATATTTAAATTCCATCTTATTGCATGTTAAAGTTCCAGTTTTATCACTAAACACATAATCAACCAAGCCACATTCTTCATTTAATGAGACTGAATTTGGCTTTAGCCATTTTTTTCTTAATTTGGAATAACAATTAGGATCTGAATTCATAAAAAAACCTTGAATTAATTTAACAACTTCTAATGTAATTATTAATGAAATTGGTATCAAAGTATTCAAAAGTAGTAAATAAGTAAAAAAATTTAATAAACTTTCAACAATATAATTATATTCAGCATATCCGAAATTAGTCACAGGTTCTTTATCGGCATTTTCTAAATTTGTTTTATAATAATACCCTCTTAAGATTATGCTTAAGCAACATAAAATAAATTGCACTATAAAAATTATGATTAACCCACTATTCATTAATGATTCCAAAGAAGAAAATTTTGTCCTTGGCTCTTTCGCATTTTTCATTAATTTGCAATTATGTCCTGTATATATAACTATACCTATAATCCATTTTGTATTTTTTAATTTTGCGCCTTTTAATAAAAGTTGCTTTGCATCTAAAGGAATTCTATGACTTTCCCCATCTGGATTATCTGTTTTTTTAGTGGCATTTGTTTTAAAAGTTAATTTCATTCTACCATTTAATTGATATAAAGCTGGATTGGGCATATCAGCAATGACTTCACCAGATATATCAAAATGTTTTATTTTTTCATTATTTTCATTAAATTTTTCCCTTGTTTCTCTAGGCGATTCTTTTTGTTTCAAAGTTTTTTCTCCATCTAATGTCCCTGTTTCGATAAAACATATCCCTCCAGGTAATTCTGAATCTAATACGATAATATCCGCAGGAAAAGTATTATCTTGTAAAACTTCGACAATTTCCCCTACATATAATGTACCACTTGTTGTTTTTTGCCATTCATTATTTCTATAAACAATAGTTTCTTCATTATTTTGCTGTTTATCTAATTTTGCTCTTGCATAGTCTTCTATACCTTCTCTTATTATTGATACTGATAAAACAAAAACTAAAGGAACAACTGCAGTAACTGGATTCAAAGGCGATATGAGAGGAATGCATTGTAATATTGCACAAATAAGAAAATATATGTTTGCTAAACGAACGAATTGGAGAAGTAAAGCTTTTGGTATGAATGTAAATATATTATATTTTGTTGTGTCTATACGATTATTATGAAAATGAAATTGGGTTATATTTGATTGGGTGTCATTTATGTAAAATTTATATATGTTATCTTCGAGAAATTGTTGTGAGATACTTTTTGTTAAATTATTATTGTTTTGAGTATTTTGATCGACTATCATTTACTGATTATTTAATTAGTTATTTATTTTTATTTATATTTTTGAATATTTTTATAATTAAAATTATAAAACTTTAAATTATTTATTTAAAAAAGAAATGTAATTGAAGAATATTATCCAAATAAAAATAAGATAAATTACAATAATTGTTATTTAATTATATTAAAAGATTATAAATTAAAGTTCAGAATAAACAAGGTTATCAAATAATATATAAAAAAAAGCTTTTTTATATATTTGTTTATATTCATAATTTTAATTAAAAAAACGAAATATTATATATTAAATTAGATTATTTTTATAATTTATATAAAGTAATAAATTTTATTCAAATTTCGAAAATCAAAAATATTCAATTGATTATCTTCTATGATAATGCTCAATTAAAGCAAATAAATATAGCTAAAATTCAAAACTTAATTGAGGCTTATAAATCTAAATTTAAAAATGAAGAAAATATTCCAATCTATTTATTTATTGTTTATACACTTCCTTCTATATCTAATATTTCAATATATGATTTAA
>DJXP01000064.1 GCA_002449785.1 Clostridiales bacterium UBA7001 | reverse complement strand
CTTCTTCAACATCTATATCTATTCCAAGTTCCCTTATAGAAATTATATTATAATTATCTAATATTTCTTTTGCTTCTTTTATTTTTCCTTTATTATTTGAAGCAATTACAATCTCTTTTTTATCATTCATATTTTTCTCCAAAATAATTACATTTTTATTAATAAAACACTAATAATTATCAAAACCGCTGAAATTGCTTTTTTTATCATATTGTCTTTTTCTTTTAAGAACAAATACCCAACTATAACATTAAGCATAACAGTTAATGCACACAGTGGTGCAACTATAGTAACATTTCCTAATTGATATGCTTTATAATTAAAAAATATAGAAATACACCAAGATATACCAGTTATAATAATTGCTTTTTTATTGCCATTACTAAACTCATTTTTTATATCACTTATTTTTATTCTTTCGATTAAAGTTATTAATATAGATGGAATTATTGTGGTTATAGCAGTATAAAATAACAAATTAAACTCTTCTGAAATGTTTACAGATAAAAACAATGCTATTGCATAAACAATATTTGCTAAAACTGCTAGTAAAATATATTTATTCATTTTTAATCCATCTTTTTTATAAAATACTAATACATTACTAAATAATATTAATACTGCTCCTATGAATTTGCTTAAAATAAATTTTTCTTTTAAAAATACAAGTCCTGCAAAAATCATAAATGCCGTTGATAATTGTTTTAGCATACTAAAAGTAGAAGTTTCTAGTCCACTTCTAACTGTAGTATTTATTCTATCACTCATAGTATAAAAAATTATTGATATTCCAAGCATTAAATATATTTTTTTATCAGTAGGAAATCTATATTCTAGAAATGGGCTTAAAACTAAAGCTGTAAGTCCTGCAGTAAACTCTAGTATTACTGTTAATGCTCCTGCATTAGTTAATGTTTTCGTGGTTATTTTATAAAATTGAGTAAATAGTGTTGCCATAAATAAATATCCGATAACATAAATACTCCAATTACTAAGTATATTCATATATTTTCCTCCTTGTCCCTTTAAGAACCATATCTTTTGTTAAATACCATCTCAATTGCTTCTATACTTCCTGGTAAAAAATTATACTTAGAAAGTTCATTTGTATTAATCCATTTATATGTATTTATTTTTTTATCTTTTATTTCCTTATGAATATTACCATCAAGTTCACATTCATAATAAAATACAACTGTATGTTGATTACAATCTGGATAATTCCAAACTGAAACATTTGAAAAAGGAATTATATTTTTTACATTTACTGAATATCCTGTTTCTTCTAAAATCTCTCTTTTAACAGCTTCTTCTGGAGTTTCTCCAAATTTTATTTTTCCACCTGGAACTTCCCATTTTCCATTTGCTTCATTTAGTATTTCTTCTTTTCTATTATCTATTAATACTCTTTTTTTGTCATCAAACAATATTCCTTTAAAAACAAATACAGTTTTATTATCCATGCGCAGAATCCTCCATCAAATTATGTATGATATTAATCTTCTCTTTTTATTTCATCTAGCATTTCCTTAAATCCAGAAAAACTATATTGCGATAAGCTCCTAATTTTTTTTCTATCGCAATCAGAATACTTATCATAAATAACTGCAACATCAATACCTGCATTATTGGCTGCTTCCACACCTATTAACGCATCTTCTACAATTAAGCATTCTTCTTTTTTTACATTTAATTCTTTAAGAATTTTGAGATGTATTTCTGGATTAGGCTTTAATTCTTTTACAGCACCTTTTGAAAAAATTAGTGTAAAATAATCTTCAAAATTTGCTTTATTAATAATGTTTTTATTCTCATTCTTGTATATTTTTATAGTATGATCATTTGTTGTACTAGCTATTACTAAAATATATCCTTTTTCTTTTAAAAATTTTAAAACCTCTTCAGCATATGGTTTATAATCCACTATATCTCTTATGTAATGATATGCTATCTCATATCTTATTTTTTTTATTTCTTCTTTAGGCAAGTTTGAAGCGTACTTTTCGCCCAAAAATCCACAATATTCTAAATATGCATCATCACATTTACTATATTCTTTTAGTTTAGTATCTCTTTGTTTTGCTATATCCACATCATCAATTTCACCATTTCCAATTTGTTTAATTACTTCTTCATCTATAGCATTCCAAATTCCAATTGAATCTATTAGAGTTCCATCTAAATCAAATATTATTACTTTCTTATTTTCTAACATATTTACCTCTATAATCCTTTTATTAATTTTCTAACAAAATCATATGTGAATTTTTGTGAAATCTTTGAGGGAACTTCATCAAATTCCTTAAATATCATTTTATTAGCATTTTTATCAATATTAGTCCTTATTTAAATTTATTCTTTTATAAAAAGATAGTCCCCCTCTGAACTTTAAGATACGTTTCTCATTACATCTAACCTAATAATAGCTATAATATTCATTATTGCAAATATAATACAAGCAATTGCACCAACTATAGCATCAAAATGAAAATTATACGGTATCCATAGTAAAATAGATAATAAATTTAATAATCTTAATTTTAAATTTTTTGATAATAATGCAAGAGGAAATACTATACTTGCAATTATAATTAAAATATCCCATGGAGTTTTAAAATTTAATATCAGAATAATAACAGGAAGAATTAAGTATATAAGTATTAGCCAAGGAGGATATTTATCATGATTCTTTTCCCAAAAATAATTTATAATTGTTTCTATTACAAATATTGTTTGTAAAATCATTCCAGATTTTGCATTTAGCAATCCTAATGCTGTTGCAACACATGAATTTCCAATAATAAAAAATAATAAAACAGTTCTTTTATTTTTTATATTAATACCAATCATACTAAATACACTACCAATGCCATTTATTATTTGAGCTATAATATTTGTATTCATTTTAGTTCCTCCATTTCTTATATATCATATTCTTTTAAAATATTTATATAAGGTGCAATACTATTATCATTTATACTCATCTAATAATACCTGCATTTTTATTTTTAAATTCAACTAAAGCTTTTGATATCTGATCTGGGCATGAAGTATTTCTATATCCACATAAAATTCCTGATAGTTTTTGAATTACATCATCAATACTCATTCCTTTAATTAGAGCACTAATGCCTTTTAGATTTCCATTACATCCACCAATTACTTTTAAATCTTGTACTATATTGTTTTCATCAATATTAAATATTAGTTCTGATGAACAAACTCCATTTGGTCTATATCTATATTCCATTTTATACTCCTTTTATTTTACAATTAATCTTATAATTTATATCATTTCTTTAACTTATAAACAATACTTATTTCCATATTTCTCCATTAATATGTTTAATTAATGCCATTATAAATGCATCTGTTATCATATCTATTCTAGATAAAACATCTTTTGTCAAAATGCTTATTCCACCTTTCCCTTTACCTAGATTATTACTACTAAATAGTCTGTCCATAACAATTCCAAGTTCGGTTTCTTTTATTTCATCTATATATTTTTCAGGTATTTGAAATCCTTGGCTAGTACCTATACTTTGTATTCCCTTTTTATCTTCAATTACTACTGCATTTATATCTATCCAATCACCTAATAAATTAGTAATTCCTGCTTCACTAGCCACATAAAAATCTGCTTCAATTCCATGTTCTTTAGCATATTTCTTTAAGTTTTTCACTCTGTTTTTTGCACCCATAAAAATTTCCTTATCTACTGGCTGATTACTAACATCAGATTTAACTGGTATTCCTTCAATTTGAACATCTTGAAAATATTTTTCAAATGCCCTTTTAGCGCCTTCAATTTTTCCTGGATTTTTTGTTGCAATTAATACTTTCATTTTCTTTTACCTCTTTTATATTTGATTAATTTGTATTATTAATTATTTTATTTCATTATTGAATTATGAATTCTGGCTGTAACAATTATAATAATATTATTTTTATAATTAATAATAAATCAGCAATTCATTAGTTTTTCAAATATATTATAAATATCTGTATTTGATTTTTTCATGTTAATTGGCTTTAATTTCGTATTTGTAAAACAATGCTTTGTCCATGCTTCAATTACATTCTTCCCTGTCTTTTCATCTATTACTTTATATTCTACTGTCATTCTAACACCATTAAATTCTGAAATTTTGGGTTCAATTAAAATAATATCACCACTTGTAACATGATATTTATATTTGCAATCTACTTCTAATGTTGGAATAGTATATCCCAATTGCTCTAACTTTTCCATTGAAATATTTAATTCTTCAAGCCATCTACATCTAGCCTCTTCTAAAAATCTTATGTAATTTGAATGATGAACTATTCCCATTTTATCTGTTTCATAATAATTAATTTTTCTTTTATATGTATAACTCATATATACCTCTGCTATTTCAATTTATAATTTCTAAAATATAAATGGTATTAATTTATATTTAACTTTCATTTTATATTCTTTATATCCTTTTAAGTCATTTTCTAGTACTTTTTCTTCATTGTCTATTCTTTTTACAATTATGAATGGATAAGCTAAAAATATGATAAAAGAAATTATTGACCCTAAAATTAGTGGCATTGTTAAAAACAATAATATTGTTATAGCATACATCGGATGCCTTACAATTCCATAAAGTCCAGAATCTATTACTTTTTGATTTTCTTGTACTTCAATTACACGTGATAAATATGTATTTTCCCTTAATACTTCAGCATATAAAACATATGCTATAGTAAACAAAACTGACGATATTATTATAACAATATTAGGTAACTTAATCCATCCAAATCTATAATTTAGTCCTGCAATTATAAATCCTAATATAAACATTATAGAACTATAAAGAATAACTAATTTTTGTTCACTTCCTTTTTCTTTAACATCTAATCTTTTTTTAAGAAGTTCAGGATTTTTTATCATTAAAACTATTCCTGCAATAAACATTGGAATAAATAATAAACCCATAAAAAGCCATCCATTCCAATAATTAAATGAATTTGCTGGAATAAAAAGCAAAATTCCAACAATTAATACACCCAAAATATACTTTATAATAGCATGAAAAAATAATTTGATACTCATAATTAATTTCTCCCATATAGTATATTATTTTATTAAATAACTTTTAATTTTTGTATTTTTCTTATACTCATATTTATTTGTTACGATTCACAGCCTTTAAGTTATACTATAAACTAGTTATTTTAAATTTTCTCAAAAAAATGCTAGTTCAAGCTAATTTTTGTTAAAAATCTAAAGTAATTTTACGGCACCCTTCCAAGGCAAGCTTGAACTCTTTCCGTAAAATTAATAAAGATTTTTAAACAAAAATTACTTTCAAGTCGCATTATTTTTTTTCAAAAATTTAATAATAACTAGCTTTATATGTAATATCATTGGCTGTGAATCGTAACACTATTTTAATAATTTTTCTAAAGCATTAGCATTAAGTATAGTATTAGATATAAACTTTCCTTCATAAAAATTAGCCCAATTGTTGAATACACAAGGTGCATTTTTTGCCTTTTCTAAAGAATCTATTTTTATCATATTTAATTTAATATTTTTTTCTTTAGCATATTCTGATAGTTCTTTTACTTCATATTCTACATAAGGACATTCATTACTATAATAAATTGTAAAATCTTGATTGTCAATTTTCATAGATTTTGCATTTTCATTAAACCTTGGCACTTCACTATTTTCAAATTTTAATGCTAATAATTCATAATCTTCGATACTATCAACCACTTCAAATCCAAAATGTTCAAAAAATTTTTTCTCACCTAAAAAAGGCTTTTTCTTTTTAGATACTAATGTACATATTCCACTTCTTCCTTTTTTCTTAGAATCATTTATTGCATATTCTAATAATTCTCCACCAATTCCTTTTCCTTTAAAACTTCCTGCTACCCATAAACAATAAATATATTCATAGTTTTTCCCACTTACTGGTACCCAAGCTGTTTCTAATGGTTCATATTCAATAAATATTTTTCCTCTTGCATTTAGCTTTCTAAAAACATGTCCATCTTTTAACTTATTTTTTATCCATTCTTTCTTACAATCAACTCCATCTTGATGTTTTGGATCTCCTATTGCACAGCAAATATGCTCGTCCTCAATATTTTCCATATTTAAATTAATATATTCGTTCATAAAAACCTCCTTTATATTTTTTCTTTTAAACAAAGCACTGTAACACACTCAATATGTGATGTATAAGGAAACATATCACAAATTGCTACTTTCCTTATTTCATATTTTTCGCTTAATAATTTCAAATCACGTGCTAAAGTTGCTGGATTACAACTTATATAAACAATTTTTTTAGGTTTAATTTGAAGTAAAGTATCTAATGCTTTTTTATCACATCCTTTTCTTGGAGGATCTAAAAATACAACATCTGGCTTTATATTATTTTGCATGATAAATTCTGGCAGAATCTTTTCAACATCTCCTACAAAAAAATCTGCATTATTTATATTATTTAATCTAGCATTTTCTTTTGCATCTTCTATTGCTTCACTAATTGTTTCTATTCCATAAAGTTTTTTTATTTTTTTTGAGGCACAAATTCCTATTGTTCCAATTCCACAATACAAATCAAATACTATTTCATCTCCAGAAAGATCAGCATACTCAATTGCTTTAGCATATAGCTTTTCAGTTTGAACAGGATTTACTTGATAAAAAGACATAGCTGAAATTTTAAATTTAAATTCGCCTATATAATCATATATATATCCATTCCCATATAATACAATATTTTTATTTCCTAATATAACATTAGTATTTTTATTATTAACATTTTTTACTATTGTTTTTATTTCTGAATATTTATTTGTAATGTAACTAACTAATTCTTTTTCTTTACCTATTTTTTCGGTATTAGTTACTATTGTAACTAATACTTCATTTGTTTTTTTACCAATTCTAATTATTAAATGTCTAATTCCACCAGTATTATCTTTCTCGTTATATACTACAATTCTTTCTTGCTTTATAAATGCAAAAATATCATTTGCAATTTTTTGAATTAATTCATTTTGTATAAAACAATTTTGGGTTTCAACAATATCGTGTGTTCTTGATGTATATACACCCATCTTATAATTACCGTTTTTATCAATTCCAATTGGATATTGTAGCTTATTTCTATAATTAAATGGATTATCCATTTTTATTACTTCATCAACTATAATATCTTTATTTAATGCTTTTCTAAGTGTTGTTTGAACAGCATTTTTTTTCATTTCAATTGTATAATCATATTTCATATGTCTTAATGTGCATCCACCACATTTAAAAAATGTTTCACAATCAATACTACCATCAACCCTATTTTCAGACCTCTCAATAACTTCAATTACTTTTCCATATGCTATATTATTTTTTTCTTTTAATATTTTTAGTTTAACCTTTTCGCCTTTTATACAATTGGGTACAAATACTGTTATATCATCTATTTTTGCAATTCCTTCACCTTGAAAACCATTATCAATAATACTTGTAATATACTCTTCATTCTTTTTCATTTTATAATTAATCCTTTTTATCTTACATTTTATTTATATAAAACTTTAAATTATTTATATAATTATCTGCTTCTTTCTCCTCTTTCTTTTCTTTTCTTAGCTTGATTTTCTCTTTCTTCCATTTCTTTCTTAAGCTCTTTATCTTTATCCCTAATTCTTTCACTTGGAATTTCTGAAAGATGTTCACCACTAGTATCACTTCTGTTTAAAAGTTCTTGTAATTTTCTATCTCTTTCTTTACTTTTAAACAGCTTTCCAACTAATACAGTTTTATTTATAATATCTAAATTAACTCTTACTCTTTCCTCAAAAATCTCTCTATCTGTTTTCTTTTTTTTCTTCTTTTTCTTCTCATCTAGTCTAGCCATCAGTTCATCTAAAATTCCCATTTTTTCCAATGAACCTTCTATTTCTTCAAGTTCTTCTATTGTTTTAGCTTTTTTTATTTTCTTCTTTAATTCCTTAAGTTTTTTTAGTTCATCATCATCCTCTTTAGATGCAACTCTATTTATTAATAATTTCTTACTTTTTTTCAAATCTTTTTCTTTCATATTATTACCCTATTAATATATTATTCAGCATTATTATACATCATATTAAAATATCAAACAAGTTGAAAGTCAATAATTTTAAGTAATTTACTTGCTTTAATAACCCTAATTCTAACTTTATCTCCTATTCTGAAAATTCTATTTGTTTTCTCCCCAATAAGCATTTTCTTTATATCATCATAAATAAAATATTCGTTTCCACCAATATTTTTAAAACTAATAAAACCTTCTACTGTGTTTTCAAGCTCAACAAACATGCCAAATGAAGTAATAGAAGATACAATCCCATCATATTCTTCACCAATTCTACCTTCCATATATTCTGCCTTTTTAATATCCTCAGCTTCTCTTTCTGCTTTAGTCGCAATCTTTTCAGTAGTAGATGAAGAATCTGCATATTTTATAGCCTTTTGTCTTAATTCTTCAATTCTATCATCTGCTAAAATGTAATTATTCTCTAAATATTCTGAAATAACTCTATGAATGAATAAATCTGGATATCTTCTAATAGGTGATGTAAAATGACAATAGTAGTTACTCGCAATTCCGAAATGTCCTTTGTTTTCACTTTCATATCTTGCAACTTTAAGAGTTCTTAAAATTAAAGTTGAAATAACTTTTTCATATTCAGTATCTTTTAATTTTTCCAAAACATCTGAAAAAGCTTTCGGCTTAATATTATCTTTATTAGCCTTAATCTTTTGTCCAATATTATATAAAAATCTGTTAGTTTCCTTTATTTTATCATAATCTGGTTCTTCATGAACCCTATATATAAATGGAGCTTCTAACCAGTAAAACTTTTCAGCTATTGTTTCATTACAGGTTAGCATAAACTGTTCTATTATTTCATTTGCAAAAGTAAGTTCATATTTTTCAACATTAATTGCACGTCCATTTTTATCTAAAGTAATTTTACTTTCTGGAATATCCAAATTTAAATATCCTTGAGATATCCTTTTATTTTTTAGAATTAATGCCAGCTCCTCCATTAACTTAAAATTGTTTATATAATTGCTATATCTCTTGTTAACTTTTTCATCTAAATTATTAAGTATTTTATTAACATTAGTATAAGTCATTCTTTCAGTAACATTAATAATAGATTTATATACATCTGCTGAAATAACATTACCTTTATTATCAATTTCCATTGAACAAGAAAGTGCAAATCTGTCTTCACCAGCATTTAAGCTACAAATACCATTAGAAAGTTCTATTGGAAGCATTGGTATAACTCTATCAAACATATATATACTTGTCCCTCTTTTTATAGCTTCTTTATCTAATTTGCTATTTTCTTTAACATAAAAACTCACATCTGCAATGTGAACATCTAAAATATAATTTCCTTCATCATTTTTTCTAACAGATATAGCATCATCTAAATCTTTTGAATCTTCGCCATCAATCGTAAAAATAATATCTTCTCTTAAATCTTTGCGATTTTTTATATTTTGGGAATCAATTTTTTGAGGAATTTTTTTTGCTTCGCTTAAAACAAATTTTGGGAATTCATTTGGCAAGTTATATTCTTTTATAACAGATAACATGTCTATTCCAGCTTCATTAATATTTCCTAAAATTTCTGTCACTTCACCTTCTGCGTTTTTGCCTTTTTCAGGATATTTTATAATTTTAACAATTACTTTGTCATTTGTTTTTGCATTTTTAAACTTGCTTTTAGGAACAAAAATATCTGTCCCAATTTTTTTATCATCTGGAACAACAAATCCGAAATTTTTACTACTTTGAAAAATTCCTATAACTTCTTTTATTTCTCTTTGAATTATTTTTTCTATCTTTCCTTCTGCTTTTTTTTCATTTTCTTTTGGTTTATATATTTTAACTCTAACAGTATCTCCATCTATCGCGCTGTTTACATATTTTGATGGAATAAAAATATCTTGTTCATCATCTTCTACTTGTACAAAACCAAATTTTTTTTCAGTTGCTCTATAAATACCTATTATTTCCTTATTCTTTTTCCTTTTACTCATAATATCCTTTCTACTCTATAAAAAAAGAGCAGCTTAAAACTAAACTGCCCCCAAATATATTCTTAACTTAAACAACAAATATTATTCCTAAAGCTATTGTTAAAACTGCAAATACAATCATTAAAGTAATTGTAGCTCTTTTCATTCTTCCTTCTGCTGTTTTTCCTTTATTTTTTTCATAAAAATTATTTGATGAAGCACCAACTATAGTTCCAGAAGCTCCACCATCTTCTTTTGATTTAGTTGCTAAAACAATTAAGCTTACACAAACTATAGCATATATTGCCATTACTACATATTTTACTATTTCCATCTAATAAACCTCCAATATCTAATGTCTATTAACTATTATAGTTTAACATATATGATTTTTAAAATCAATAGTTATGGATAATTTTTTTGACAATAATACACTAATAAAGATTAACTATTCACATTCAATTAAATTTTATATAAGGTTAGTTATTTTTTTACGAACTCAATAAAATCATTTAAATAATTTTCTTCTTTAATATCATATTTAAAGTTAAACCAAAAATTATTAAACCCTAGTTCTTTTAATTGATTATAATAGCTTTTTGAACAATATAGTCTCTTATTGTTTAATTGGCTTTGTTTATTTATATATTCATTAATACTGTTTAGTATTAAGTCCCACTTTTTCTCTTCTATGTAATGTGATAGACCATTATTAAAAGAATCTCTAAATATATCATTATCAAAATAAAACTGATTTATATCAATATGAATTCTATTTGTATCAAAGTTATCTTTTATATATTCCATTTTTGGAAAATCTAAAGATAATTTATAGTCAAGTTTAACCGAATCAGCTTTAACATTTTCTAAATACCTATAAATTTTTTGAGCATTAGTTATTTCACTATATTCTGATAATATTGTTTTAACATTGCTATATCTTCTTTTAATATAATTAAAAAAGAAATTATTTGTAATAGTTATATAGTCTATATTATTTTTTATAATTTCATCTAATAGTTCAAAAACATCTTTTCCAGATGAAGTAAACTCTTTATTTCCAAAGCAAAAAGTATCTAACATAACATTAACTTTATAATTTTTGTTTTTTAATTTTTGAATGTATTTTATTCCTTCATTAGTATCACAATATACACATTTATTAACATTCATTGCAGGAAGTTCATTAAAATAAATATTAAAAACAAGATTATCATTACTATCTAATTTTTCATATGTTCTATTAATGTTTTCATAAAAATCTTCTTTAGGAATAAAATCAATAAAATAATTCATAATTTCACCTCTAATTTTTAATAATATCTATTAGTTTTTCTTTAATAAAATCTAAATTATATACTACATTATCAGCATTTTCTTTAGATATTTTTATTACCTTATTAGCAATTTTTTCACAATACTTACATTCTGAGCAGACTCTATCTCTACAATCAATTTTATTATTTATAAAAAATTCTAAAAATTTTTCTTTTTCTAATTCTTGATTATCTATAAATGGCTTTAAATCCCAAAATTTTCTTAAGTTTTGAATATTATCGCTCGTAATATCACTATCAGAAATTCTTGGAGTATATACTGTTTCTTTTTCAAAAGTGTCAAACGAGCATAAAATGTCACTCAAATTTCCTTTATAACTTCTATTAACATATGCATCAATTGCATTTATTAACCACTTAGTGTCTTTAAGTCTATCAATTATTTTAAACTTTGAAAATCCAATTTCTTCATAATAGTGTGTATCCTCAGGTCTTATCCACATTCCTTTAATTAATTCTGTCTGATCTTCTGCAGATCTTTGTTTACAATTGAATCTGCAATAACTAAAGTATTTTAGTGGATTATTAAATGTATTTTGAGAATCATGTCCTTCTAATTGAAAATGATAAACAGCCCAAGGGCAATTAAATAAATACCCGTCATTAGCTAGAATTTGAAAACCTATTTTACTGTTTTCCTTTATTCTTTTTAATTCTTCAAAATTTCTATAAATATTATAATCTAATGTAATTTCATCGGCACCCTCATTTTGGTACTCCAATACTTTTTCTAAACTATCAACTCTAGAAATTGTTGAAATACTAAATTTAAGCTGTGGAAAATGTTTTTTTAATAATCTTAAAAGATTTGGATTAGCAACTGTAACAATATCAATTCCAAAATTTTCAATCAAATCCTCAACTTGCTTTAATATTTCAAGCTCTTTAGTCTTTTCAGCATTAGCAGAACAAGGAGCATTAAATAAATAATTAAATTGTGCTCCCATTCTATGTGTAATTTCTATAGCTTGTTTTAAATTCTCATCATTATAATTAGCTATATCATATCTAGCTCTTCCTCCACCAATAACATCTTGTAATCTTTTTCCATATACTGTTTTAACAGGGTATTTTTTAGCCTCAGAAATTGTTAATAATTCCAAATCACCATTATACGGTATTGATAAATACATTTTCTTCCCTTCTTTCAATTAAATTATAATCCTAATATTTCTTCTTTGTCTTTTGAATCATTTATTTCATCCATTAACGGAAACAATACATCATATGGTTCTAATCTTGCACCTTCTTTTTGAACTACTACTCTTGAAAGTGCATTTGCTAAATTAAAAGCTCTATTTAAATATTTTTCATCTATTATTTTATTTTTAGATTTACTATAAATCATTAATAACATTGCATGAAAAGCATCTCCAGCACCTGTTGTATCAACCATAGGGGCTACTATTTTGGGCTTTCTTTCAAATTCTTTTATAGAGCCATTATCATCATAATAAAATTTTGCACCATTACTTCCCTTTGTTACTGTAAACATTTTAATGCTAGAGTCAGCAAATAGTTCATTTAATGACTGTATTCCTAATTTATTACATAATGATCTAGCAGTATTTTCATTACATTGAATAAAATCAAGTGATTTTAAATATTGAATTATTTCTTCACAAGAATATTTTTCAAATATTTTTTCTGTTGTAATATCTAATGATACAATACCATTATTACAATTTTCTTGAAAACTTCTAACAAATTTTCTAGTTACTGGTTCAAAATTACTTACAATCAAAGCACATTTTCTAGATTTGAATTCATCTGGTAAACTTGTTCGAAGTTTATCAGACCATTCAATTGAGCTTTTTCCAGTAGTTGGAGAGGTTCTACCTATATCAACTTCTTCACTTATATCACTACTTTCATTATTAGATTGTGGTCTATAGATAAAAAACTCATTAACCTTTTTATCTATTTCTTTGATATAATCAGTATTTGTACAATAATCTTTTAATGACTTAATTGCAATACCAGTTTTCTTGTTTTCCGTTCCTACACCACCAATTGCATAGGTTTCTTGTCCTAGAGTGGACAAATAATACAAAGTGTTAAAAGCAGAAACACCACCATTTTCCTTTATTAACTTTATTTTATCATCAACTTTTTCGTAAATAGCATCAAGTGCTAATTCTCCAAAAGCTAAAAAACAATAATTATTTTCCATTATTTATCACTAATTCATATTTATTTTTTTTTGATTATATTATCTAAATCTCCAAAATTATCAATTATATATGTAGGTTCAGCATTTTCTAAATTTTCTTTTTTATCATATCCATAAGTTACAGCAATAGTATCTATACCTGCATTTTTCCCTGTTAAAATATCTGATTTGCTATCACCTATTATTACAGAATCATCTTTTGTAACATTTAAATTATCCATAATATAATTTACTATTTCAGGGTCAGGTTTATGCTTAAAATTACTTTCTTCAGTACCTAAAACATAGTCAAAACCATTTAAATCAAACTTACTCATCATTTTATCTAATATTCTTTTTGGTTTACTTGAAGCAACTGCCATGTAATATCCTTCACTCTTAAATTTATCTATCATTTTCTTTACATTAGGAAAAAGTTCTGTGGCATCAGCATAATGTTCTTCATCAATATAGTATTTTTTATATGCTTTTTCATATTCGCCTGCTAAAGATTTTTTATCCTCTGGAAGTACTTTTTCAAACATTGCTCCCAAATGCATTCCAGCTAATTTTTGAAACTCTTCTTTACTTATTTCAAAACCTGCAAGTGTTTTTAGGGTGTGATTAAAAGATAAAAAAACATCTTTTTCACTATCCCATACTGTTCCATCAACATCAAATATTAATAATTTTTTTTCCATATTTTTTCTCCCTTTTTCCAATAATTTATGTAAATTATTTTATCAAAGATTTACATAATTTTCAAGTGTTATTTATTAGTTTTTATAACAAGGTTGTCGAAATATATCAAGCTTTCCGACAACCTTGTTTTTATAATATTAATTTATTCTATTATTCATATAATACTTTTTTTGATATAATTTTTCTTGGACACCGTTTAATGCTTCACCAAATCTTTGAAAATGAACAACTTCTCGTTCTCTTAAATATTTTAAT
Source organism: Clostridiales bacterium UBA7001 (assembly GCA_002449785.1). Taxonomy (GTDB): domain Bacteria; phylum Bacillota; class Clostridia; order TANB77; family CAG-508; genus Scatovivens. The sequence goes on along the minus strand of DJXP01000064.1, from coordinate 217 downwards.
ACATCTACAACATCTTTATCATCTTTACACAAATCTATTAATTTTTCATAAGTTGCTCTTGCTTTTTGTTCTGCTGCTAAATCTTCTGTTAAATCTGCAACTGGATCTCCTTTTACTGCCATGCTTACCGCATTATACGGAAATCCAGCCGCAGCTTGAGGAAATACTCCCCAACCATGATCAGTATAGTAATCTCCAAGTCCTGCTCTTTGCAGTT
>DJXP01000065.1:18080-20121 GCA_002449785.1 Clostridiales bacterium UBA7001 | reverse complement strand
GCCACTTGAAATAACCCCAGAACCAGAAACTTTAATTAGAGTATTAATGGGCTGGAAAAAATTAGCTAAAAATATAGAAGTAAAAGAGCAAAAATTAGAAAAAGTTCAAAGGACAAGATATGCAGTTATAGAATGGGGTGGACTGAAATTAAAAATTCTGTTATAAAATAAAGATGTAGTCCCCAATGGCCCCAGAAAGGAATATAAAAAATGAAATTAAATATAGTTTTAGTTGAACCAGAAATACCACAAAACACAGGAAATATTGCTAGAACTTGTGCGGCAACTGGTGGCAAACTTCATTTGGTACATCCACTTGGATTTTCAATTTCAGAAAGAGAAGTTAAAAGAGCAGGTCTTGATTATTGGGACAAACTAGAAATCGAAGAACATAATAGTTTTGATGATTTTTTAGCTAAATATAAACCAGAAGAATATAATATGTTTTTTGTAACAACAAAAGGAAAAAAAGTGTATTCTGATGTCGATTATTCAAATATGGATGAAGTTTTTGTATTATTTGGAAAAGAAACAAAAGGTCTTCCTGAAGATGTGTTGCAAAAATATTTTGATAAAGCAATTAGAATTCCAATGAGAGAAACTCTTCGTTCTTTAAACTTATCAAATGCTGTTGCGATTGTTGCATATGATGTTTTAAGACAAGCAGGATTTGACGGTTTAGAGGAAAGTAGTAGTTATTTTGATAGTAAGTAAGGTGATGATAAAATGGAAAATAATGAAGAATATCCTAATCAAAGTAGTATATTCACAAAAATGCTACCTTTTCTTTTTATAATATGGTTTATAGCTTCAATAGTTAGTTTAATAGCGTTTTCAAAAATAGGAAATACTAAAATTTTACTCATAATAGCTGGACAGTATTTTTTTGTTTTTGCCATGGTATTTTTTTCTGAAAATAATTCATCACTTTTTCCATTAATACATCTAACTGTTGGAATTATATTAATTGTTGTCCCTTTAGTTATAGAAATTTGGCCTAGATTTACTGATATAGGAAAAAATGAGTTAATTGATGTAAGTTTACCAATAGTCTCAATTGTTTTAGGATATGTATTTTTAATATTGTCTAGAGGTAAAGATGAGAGTGAATTTAAAAAATTATATATATGCTCTTGGATTTTTTATGTATTTGGTATAATCAGAACTATTATGTTTTGTTTATAAAATAAAGATATGGTCCCAAATGGCCCCAAGAACAAGAAAGGAATAAAAAAATGAAAAAAATTGTTTTAACAGGATTACTTTTAATAGTAATGATTTTTACTTTAACAGGATGTACAAATGATAAAAAAAGTACAAATAGTACTAATAAAACTAGTTCATCAAGCAAAAAAACTAATACAACAAGTTCTAATACTACAAATACAACAAATCAAGAAAGTGAGGTAAATAACGTGGATTTTGAAGCAAATGCAAAAAAACAAATGGCAATGCCAGAAGAAGGAGAAACAGTTGCAATTATGCATGTAAAAAATTTTGGTGATATAAAATTTAAATTTTTTGAAAATGTAGCACCAAAAGCAGTTGAAAACTTCTTAACACATGCTAAAAATGGATATTATAATGGTGTTACATTCCATCGTGTAATTGATGAATTTATGATTCAAGGTGGAGACCCAGAAGGAACAGGAATGGGAGGAGAAAGTATTTGGGGAAAAGGATTTGGACCTGAACTTGACTATTCTTTAGTTCCATATAGAGGATCACTTTGTATGGCAATGTCTTCACTTCCAAATAGTATTGGAAGTCAGTTCTTTATAACACAAGCAAACTATTCAGAAAGTACTGCAAATATGATGAAAAATGGTGGATATCCAGAAGGATTATTAAATCAGTATAAACAATATGGTGGTGCACTACATCTATATATGCAATATACTGTATTTGGACAAGCCTATGAAGGATTAGATGTTGTAGATAAAATTGCTAAAGTTGAAACCGAAAAATCACCACAAGCAGATAAGCCTGTAGAAGATGTTATTATTGAAAGCATAGATGTTACAACATATTCAAAATAATA
>DJXP01000065.1:0-17976 GCA_002449785.1 Clostridiales bacterium UBA7001 | reverse complement strand
GGTACCCTCTTAATAATTTACATATAGATTGGAGTAAAAAATGTACGAAGAATTTGGAATAAGTCAAAAGATAATAGATACTTCAAAAGAAGTTGAAAAAGAATTAGAAGATATTTTTGAAAAATATGAAGAAAATTGTTTAAAAGCAAGTAGTAAAGTTTTAAAAGCATTTCAAAATAATAAAGTTTCTACAACTGATTTTAATGAAATTACAGGATATGGTTATTTTGATGCGGGTAGAGAAAAATTAGAAAAAATTTATGCTGAAATTTTTAATGCAGAAGATGCTCTAGTAAGACCACAAATAATGTCTGGAACACATGCTCTTACACTTGCTTTATTTGGTGTGCTTAAGTATGGTGACACAATGATAAGTGTATCTGGTGAGCCATATGATACTTTAAGAAGTGTGATTGGTCTTTCTGGTGATAGTGAAAATTCGCTAATTAAACATGGAATAAAATATGAAGAAATTAAGCTTATAAATGATGATTTTGATTATGAAAAAATTGCCGAAAGAGTAAGAAAAGGTGGAATTAAGTTAATAGAAATTCAGCGTTCTAGGGGATATTCTCAAAGGAAGAGTATTAATATAGATAAAATAGAAAAAGTTATAAAAACAATTAAAGATATAGATTCAAGTATAATAGTTATGGTAGATAATTGTTATGGAGAATTTGTTGAGAAAAAAGAACCAACAGATGTTGGAGCAGATATATTTGTAAGTTCTCTTATGAAAAACTTGGGTGCAGGAATTGCAACAAGTGGAGGATACATAGTAGGTAGAAAAGATTTAATTCATATGATAGCAGAAAGATTAACAGCACCATGTATTGGAAAAGATTTAGGAGCTAATTTTAATCAGTTACTTTCATATTACAAAGGAATTTTTATGGCACCAAGCATAGTAAAGTCTGTATTAAAAACAATGACATATGCAAGTAGAATGCTTGAAAAATTTGGTTTTAAGGTAAGTCCTACATATAATGAAAAAAGAGCTGACATTATTCAAACTATTGAACTTGGAACAGAAGAAAGATTAATCAAGTTTTGCCAAGGAATTCAAAAAGGTGCACCAATAGAAGCATATGTTGTGCCAGTTCCAGATGAGATGCCAGGTTATCCTCACAAAGAAATAATGGCTGGTGGAAGTTTTACTCCAGGTGCTACAATTGAACTAAGCTGTGATGGACCACTAACAGAACCATATACAGCTTATATGCAAGGAAGCCTAACATATGAATATGGTAAACTTGGAATAATGATTGGAATAGAAAATATGTTAAAATAAATGGAGGAAAATATGTGGTTTGTATGTGCTTTGCTTACATCTTTAGGATGGGGAATTGCAGATATATTTTATAAAAAAGGTTCTATTACAGAAGAAAAATATAGTCATTTGAAAATATGTGTATTTGTTGGAATTGCAATGGGACTTCATGCGCTTTTTGTATTGATTTTTCAAAATATAGATTATAATCCAATAAATATAATTTATTATTTCCCTGTATCTTTTATGTATTTTTTCTCAATGGTTCTTACTTTTTTTGGGTTAAAATACATTGAAGATTCAATAGCATCACCTGTTGAAAACTCTTCAGGTGCAATTACAGCTGTTTTATGTTTTTTAATTTTGAAACAAAAAATGAGTATGTTATCATTAATTGGTGTAATATTAGTTACTCTTGGAGTTATATTTTTAGGAATATTTCAAGCTAAATCTGATAGTGATAATATTAAGAAAGTTGGAAAGAAACTAGCTATTGTGGGATTTTTAATGGCAGTTTGTTACTCAATATTTAATGCAATAGGAGGTTTATTAGATGCATATTATCTAGATATTGCAGTATCTCCTTTAAAAAATGTTAATGAAAATACTATTGAATTAGTTGCAAATACTTCATATGAATTAACATATTTAATAATTGCAGTTATTTTCTTAATATTTATAAAAATAAAAAATGAAAAAATGAAATGGTTAGATCAAAAAGATAAATTTTTAGCTTCAGTATTTGAAACTTTTGGACAACTTATGTATGTTTATGCAATGAGTGGAAATGCTATTATTGCGGCACCAATTGTTTCTTCTGTATGTGTGGTATCTGTTATTTTGGCTAGAATTTTTCTAAAAGAAAAAATGACTTTAAAACAATACATAGCTATATTTAGTGTAATTGTGGGAATACTAGTTTTAGCTGTTGCAGAAGTTTTATAAATAATTAAAAAATAATTATTTAATTATTTTTTAAATTAGTTTGACAAAAAAAAATATTAAGATTAAAATTATGTTGATAGATATTGAAAAAAAATATCTAGGGAAAGTTAATTTTAAATAAAAAATATATAAAAATACATTATACTAATTGAAATTTGCATAAATTTACTAATTTAGGTTGATATTTTCTCGAGAATATTGTATTATAATATATGTACAATATTTGATTTTTCAAACCTAAAGGAGGTTTTTATATGATAAAGAAAGTATCAATAATCGGATTATTATTTGTAACTATAATTGTATTTATATCAACATTTTCAAATATATATGCTGTAACTGGAGAAGAAGTCTTAAATTCTACACAGGCTACGGAACTAGTTGAAATAAAAGAATCAGCTAAAAATAATGTTTCAGAATATATAGAAAAATATGGTTCAACTCCTTTTGGAGTTACTGCATATGTACTAAATATGATAAGAATTTATAGTATACCTTGTTGCTTTGTTGGAATTGCTATAGGATCTATATTTCAATATGTACTTGGAATAAGAAAGTTAGATGTTAGGGACAAAGGATTTGCACTTATTATTACATTTGTAACAATATTATTAATATGCCAAGTATTACCATTAATTTTTGCCATAGTTGTAAATGGTTGGAGGGGTTAACAAATGAAAGTTTTATTTGCAGTTAGTAGTGAAAGAATTTCGGAAACAATTATAAAAAAGTATCAAAAAGAATATAAAGAGATACTTTCTTATAAGAATGTTTATTACTTTAATGCAATATTAAAAGAAATACAAAAAGATAAAAGTTATGATAGAATAGTTATTAGTGAGGATTTGGAACCATTTTCAACTAATAATTATGAGTCAATAGATAAATTTATATTTGATAAATTGGATAATATTAGTGATGAAGCTCAAGATATTGATGGAAACGAAACATCAATAATTTTAATTTGTACAGATAGACATACAAAAGGTAGTGAGTTTTTAGTTAAACTTTTTGGAATAGGAATTTATAATGCACTTTTAGGTACTGATAGAAGTATGGAAAATGTTTGTAAATTAATAAAAAAACCTAGAATAAAAAGAGATGCTAAAGCTTATTATAAAATTGATGCTGATGATGTTAATTACAATAACAAGAGTGATAAAGAAGTTAATGAAGTAGAAATACAAAATATATTAAATCATTTTAAAAAACTTGGTAGAAACACAAGCAAGTATTCAGAAAGCTTTGATAATATAGCTGCACAATATACAGATGAACAATTAAGAATAATTGTTAATTGTTTACCAATAAATGTTAAAGCTGTACTTGAAGGTGAATCTTTAAAATATCAAGAATTGATGTCTGTAAATGGAGTTATTCCTAGAACACTAGCTACAGAAGAAAAACAAAGGAATGATAAAGAAAGAACAGGAATTAGTATTGATATTCTTGAAAATAAGAATCAGCAAATGTCTGGACCTGTTGTTATCCCATCAACTGTAAGAAATTCTAAAAATTCATCAAAAGGTGTTGTTAAAAAAGTTGTTAATAATGTGGAAATTCCTACAATTAAAACTGATGAAAATAGAGTAAGAAAAGTTGTTAAAAAAAGAGAAGAACCATCAGTAGTAGAAACTTCAACAAGAAAACCAAAAGTTAATGCAGAAAAATTAGCAGCAAAAAGAGAAATGGCAAGTGATGAAAGTAAAAAAATCAAGAAAAAGATTAGACCAAATCTAGTAGATGACGATAAGCCGGTTGCTAATAATTTAAACGAAGATGATGGAGAACGCAAAGGTAGAGGAAGACCTAAAAAAGATCCTGCACCATTACCATTTAAAGATAATTCTAAAAAAATTAAAAAAACAGTTATAGAAGAAGATACTGATGATGAGGATGATGTATTTCTACCAGGAATGATAGAAGAGGAAGAAACTACTTATAATAATAGTGCTTCTGATATAAATGATAGTGATTATATAGAAGATGATGAAATAGAAGAAGTTTTACCAGGACTTGAAGATAATGAAGAAGAATTTAATGATTATGATGATACAGAAGATGAAGCATTACCTGGAATAAATGATGAAGATGACTATGAAGAAGATTATTATGATGATGACGAAGAAGTTGAGTATGTAGACGAAGATGATGAATCATTGCCAGGACTTGAAGATGAAGAAGAAGATGATGATGATGAATATGAAGACATTGAGTATGTAGATGAAGATGATGAATCTTTACCAGGACTTGAAGAAGATGAATATACAGAAGAAGTAGATTTACCAGGATTAGATGATTTAGATGAAGATGATGATGTCTTACCAGATAGTAATGACAATGATGAAGATGAAGAAGAGTTTTTAACTACTTTTGAAGACGATGAAGAAGATTTATCAGCAAATTATAATCCTTCAAATACATCAAACCAAATCGAAAGCATAAAACCAAGAGTAGATTATTCAATGTCAAGTCTTAATAGTTTGCTAACTAAAGATAAAAAAATTGTTACGTTTATTGGAACAACTAAAAATGGAACTTCATTTTTAGTAAATAATTTGGCAGCATTATTTTCAACATGTGGAATAAATACTGCTATATTAGATATGACAAAAAATAAAAATTCATATTATATATATACTAATAATGAAGAGGAATTAAGAAATATAGCTTATAATTCAATTAGTAAATTACAAAAAGGATTTGCTGAAGGAATTAAAGTTGATAAAAATGTAACAGTTTATACATCTCTTCCAAATGATGGAAAAGATTATTCTGATGCTGAATCAATTTTATCAACTTTAGTACAAAATCATTCTTTAGTATTGATTGATTGTGATTTTGATACAGATCCAGCATATTTTGCTAGTTGCCAAGAAATTTATTTGGTACAATCTATGGATATTCTTACAATTCAACCATTAACAGCATTTTTAAGAGATCTAAAAGCAAAAGGTGTTTTAGAGGCTGAAAAGGTTAGAGTTGTTATAAATAAAGAAATAACTGTAAAAAGTTTAACGACTAAAGCAATTATTGGTGGAATGTCTTTTTACAATGATCCCGCAATGTCATTTATGACTGAATTATTTAATAAAGATATGGTTAAAGCTTGCAGTATTCCATTTGAGGATAATTCATATTCGAAATATTTAGATTCACTAGTAAATTGTAATGTATCTTTAAGAGGATATTCAAAGGCATTTATAAATAAATTGAAAAATTTAGGAGATATGGTTTATCCACTTGTAAGTAAATCAACATATGGTGGAGGAAAAGCAGAACAACAATCTTTAGGAAAAAAGAAACCATTTTCTAACAATGTTAATAATACTTTAAATAAAATGAAGAGAAATTATTAATAATAACTTATAATAAATAGGGGTGATATCTTGGTAGTAGTAGTAATATTAATATTAGTAGTACTTATAGTAGTTTTATGTGCTTATAATATTCATATACAACAAAAAATAGAATCTTTTCAAAACATTAATCAAAAAATATCAAACTTAGCTGTTTTACAAGATTTTATGAGAGTTGCAGGAGAAGAAGAGGATGTTGATTCAAAATTAAATAAGATTAATGATATAATAATTGATAAATATAAGATTAAGTATTCTACAATTGTTGTATTTGATGGAGCTGAATATGTTATAAAAGCTACAAATGTAGATGAGATTCACCATGAGACTTTAAGAAACTTGCATACAGAAGAAATATTTAAAGATAGTGTTCAAAATGCTACACCTAAATATATAACTATTGATGATGATAAAGAAAAATTACCATATCAAAAAGTTGAAATGGGAAGAGCAAAATCTGCAATGTTTTTTCCACTATATATAGATAATATTTATATTGGATATTGGATAATGGAAAGTGGAGAAAAACATGCTTTTGATAAAACTGATACTACAATTATAGAAGTTGTAAAAGATAATATTATTTCTGTTTTGTCTACTATGTCTTACCAAGATGCTATGGAAAATATTATTAGAATAGATAAATTTACTGGCTTATATTCTGCTGAATATTTATATAGTAAAGGTAAAATGACTTTTGATAAATATCAAACATCTGCTGTTTGTATGTTTAAAATAGCAAATATCGAAGAAATAAATGAAAAAGCTGGTAGACAATTTGGTAATGATATTATTTCAGAAGTAAGTAATATAGTAAAATCAAAATTATCTTCTCAATATGTATTTGTTAGATATATGGGACCAAAATTTGTAATTGTCTTTTCTGGTGTTGGGGAAGATAGTGTACAAGATTTCTTAAATTCATTAAAACAAGAAATTGAAGAGTTTGAAATAGTAGAAGAAGCAAAAGAAGCAAAAGTTGTAAAAGTTATTAATGGAAAGAAGGTTAGAGTTAGAGAACTTCAAGAGGAAAAATCTGCATCACCTAGAGTTAACTTTGTAGTATCAACTTATTATAAAGGTACAGGAATAGAAAAGTTAAATAAGAAGTTAGAAGAATATCTAGATAATGCTGCAATAGAAGAAAATCAAATAAATTATATATAAGGAGGTTGGATAAATGGCTATTGATAAAACAATGAGCTTTAAAGTAGATAAGGACAAGAGTAATAGAGCAAAAGATATTTTAAAGGAGGTTTATCAAGCTTTAGTTGAAAAAGGGTATAATCCTATAAATCAAATTGTAGGATATATATTATCTGGTGATCCAACTTATATTACAAGCCATAATGATGCAAGAAATTTAATTAGACTTATTGAAAGAGATGAATTGTTAGAAAAAATGGTTAAATATTATATAGGTTTGGAAGAATAATTTTATGAGAATTTTAGGAATTGATTATGGTGATAGTAGAGTAGGAATTGCAATTACTGATGGACTTGGATTAACTGCTCAAGGATTAGAAACAATTGAACATAATGGAAATGATAAAATTATTTTGAAAAGATTAGATGAACTTTTCCAAGAATATGATATAGAAACTATTGTTGTTGGTATGCCATACAATATGGATGGCACAAAAACATTTAGGGCTGAAATAACTGAGAAGTTTATTCATAAATTAAAATGTAAGTATAACAAAATTCATATTGATACAATTGATGAAAGGCTTACAACCGTTGCAGCACATAAAACAATGAATTTTCTTGAGATTAATAAAAATAAAAAGAAAAAAATTGTAGATACAATTTCTGCTGTATATATATTAGAAATGTATATGAATAAAAATAAATAAATATATGCTATAAATTAGTTTTTATTTTATAAAGATATTTTTTTGTAAAAAATATAAAAAACTATTGCAAAAAAATAGTCTTTAGTATATTATAAATTTAAATTATATGAAAGTATAATACTAAGGAAGGAGAATTATTATAATGGATGAAGAAAATGAAGAATTTGATGAGAATGTAAGTAATATTATAATATTAAATGATGAAAATGGAAATGAAGTTCAATTCGAATTTTTAGATTTAATAGAATATGATTCTGAAGAATATGTTGTATTATTACCAGTTATGGAAGAAGATGATGAGGAAGATGATGGAGAAGTAGTAATACTTAAAGTTGATGATTCAGATGAAGAAAGTGATGAAGAATCTTATGTAAGTGTTGATAATGAAGAAACTCTTACAGCAGTATTCGAAATATTCAAAGATAAATTTAAAGATGAATTTAATTTTACTGATGGTGAAGAATAAAATTTAAAACAAATGAAAGTGTTCTTATTGTTTTACTTAAAAAATGTAAAACAATAAGAATTTTTTTTGAACTCAAAATTTTAAAATAAACCTAATATTCAATTTATTTCAAAAATTAAAAATATGTTTATTTTTAATTTGTTATATAGTATAATGTATGATATAAAACTTAAGAAAATTGGAGGAAAATATAATGGCAATATTTAGTTATTTATTAACATTTATGGGAGTTCTATTTTGGATTTTTAGAGCAATTGCTACTCTTATGTTTCAATTAGATAGAGAGTTTTTTGCACAACCTTTAAATGTAAATATGGAGATTGCGGTTTTGTTTTTAACATTACCATGTCTTATTTTAGTTATTAAGAGAAATATTATAGGAGCAGCACTTTACTTGGCTATTTATATAACATATTTTGGAAGTGTACTTTTTGAAGCAATTAACAATGCAACAGTAACTGGATTTAACTTAATTAATAGTGCAGACATGCTTTGTACTTTTATAGGTGTTATAATTCCTGTATTAACATTTATCGATATTTTATTTAATAAAAATAGAAATGCTGGTGGAGGATCAGCAGCCAAAAAAACAGACTGGTATTATAAAAACAAAGATTATGATAGAGAGTTTGATGAAAGAGCAGACAGAAACCAATATAAATTTTAAATTGTTTTTATATTATTCTAATTAGTTAAATATTTTATAATATGGGAGGAATGTATATGCCAAGTTTTGAAAATCTAAAAAATACAGATGAAGAAGTTTATGGAGCAATAAAAAATGAATTAAAAAGACAACGAAATAAAATAGAGCTTATTGCATCAGAAAACTTTGTAAGTAATAGCGTAATGGAAGCCATGGGAAGTTATATGACAAATAAATATGCAGAAGGTTATCCTAGAGCTAGATATTATGGTGGTTGTGAATATGTTGATGTTGTTGAAGATTTAGCAAGAGAAAGAGTAAAAAAATTATTTGGCGCAGAACATGCAAATGTTCAACCACATTCTGGAGCTCAAGCAAATATGGCAGTTTATTTCGCTGTTTTGGAGCCTGGAGATACTGTACTTGGAATGAATTTATCACATGGTGGTCATTTAACACATGGAAGTCCTGTTAATTTCTCAGGTAAATTATATAATTTTATTCCATATGGAGTTAGTGAAAAAACAGGTAGAATTGATTATGATGAATTAGAAAAATTGGCTATAGAGAATTCTCCAAAATTAATTTTAGCAGGTGCTAGTGCTTATCCTAGAGAAATAGATTTTGAAAGAATTAGAAAAATTGCAGATAAAACAAATAGTATATTTATGGTTGATATGGCACATATTGCAGGTTTAGTAGCAGCAGGGTTACATCAAAACCCTGTAAAATATGCTGATATTGTAACTACTACAACACACAAAACTCTTCGTGGACCAAGAGGTGGATTAATTTTATGCAAAGAAAAATATGCTAAAAAGATAGATAAAGCAATATTTCCTGGTATTCAAGGTGGGCCTCTAATGCATGTAATTGCAGGTAAAGCAGTATGCTTTGGAGAAGCTTTAAAGCCGGAGTTTAAAGAGTATCAAAAACAAATAGTAAAAAATGCTAAAGCTTTAGCAGGTGAACTATTAAAATTAGGATTTGACTTAGTATCAGGCGGAACTGATAATCATTTAATTTTAATAGATTTAAGAAATAAAGGAATTACAGGAAAAGAATTAGAAAAAAGATTAGATGATGTTGGAATAACTGTAAATAAAAATGCTGTACCATTTGATACAGAAAAACCAACGATTACTAGTGGTATAAGAGTTGGAACACCTGCTGTTACAACTAGAGGATTTAAAGAAGAAGATATGGTAAAAATAGCTGATTTAATAGATATGACTGTTACAGATTATGAGAATAAAAAAGAAATAATAAGAGAAGAAGTTGGAAATATTTGTAAGAAATATCCTTTGTATGAATAATATGATTTAAAAAATATTATATTTTATGTGAGGTATTGGTAAAGGAGTTAGGATAGTATGGGAATATTTGATGTGAGTCGTGCTTTTATGCATTTATTTGATCGACCTACTGAGACTACTAGTGGACAAGCTGAAAAAAATGAAAGCAGTTTAAATAACAAAAATGGTTCTAGTTTTGATGAAAGGATTACTGTTTCTGATCCTTCAATTGTTAGAAATGCAGATCCCGAAATATTAAAGAATACTTTATATGAACGAATTGGGATAAATGAAACACTAAGAAATAATCCAGCTAGTAAAACAGTATTGAATAATGAACTGGAAAAAACTATTGATGCATTATGCTCTCTTCATATTATTGAGAGAATGGGCTCTTTAGGACCATCAGAAACAATAAATATAATTAGAAGTAATTATGATATGATTGTATCTCAAATTAAAGGTGGACAATTTAAATGGACAATCTCAGAGAAGGACGGGCAAGTAAGTTTTCCAATTTTTTCAGATAATGTTCACGATAATGGTGCTATGACAAGTAATATGTATATCAAACCAGATAATCAAAGTATTATTATTGGCGAGCATAAGCATAATTTCTACCCAAATGTAAATACTGATTTTCATACATATAATGCTAAGAGATATAATTCAAATGGTATTGTAATAGCTCAAATTGATGCCTATAGTGGTACTTTACAAGGTGAAAAATATGATGCTTTTAATGAAACTCAGATTCTACCTGAAGGAGAAGAACAAATTTTGAACTAGGGTGGACTAGGGGACGTTCCTTAAAGTCCAAGAATTTGGACTTTAAGGAACGTCCCCTAGTCCACTGTCTGGAATTTAGGAGGAAAAAATGGAATATTTTGATGTTATAGACAGTCATGGTGATTTTACAAATGAAATTGCAAGTAGAAAAGAATGTCATGAAAAGGGCTTATGGCATAAAGCAATAGTGGTTCAAATTATAAGTACAGATAATAAAAGAGTTTTATTGCAGAAAAGAAGTGCAAATAAAAGAATGTGGCCTAATTTATGGGATGTTTCATCTGGAGGACATGTTTTGACAGGAGAACTAGGATATCAAGCTGGTATTAGAGAAGCAAAAGAAGAATTAGGAGTTGATTTAAAAAGAGATGAATTAGAATTTATTGGAGCTACAACTTCTGAAAATATTCAAAAAGATATAATAAATAGACATTATAATGAATATTATATTGTACATAAAGACATTGATTTGAATGATATTACTATTCAAGAAGATGAAGTGCAAGAAGTTAAATGGTTTAATGTTGAAGAATTGAAAAAAAGAGTGAACAATAATTTTGAAGAATTAACAGATAAAGTTGAATTATGGCACTACTTAATTAAATATTTTGATTTTTTTCTAAAATAATTAAGATGGTTTTATATTTTGCTATCTAAAAAGTATTGCAAACTAAAATATAATATGTTATAAATAATTTTGTATTCTAACAGAAAGAGTTAAAAAATTCTAACTGAAAGATTATTAATTAAATAGGAATAATAAAAGAACACTCTTTCTATATTATTAGAGTACATATATTTAGTATAAATTTTTAATTATGACACATTTTTACTAAATAAAAATGGTCTAAATATGAAAGGAGTGTTTTTATGGAAAGCATTTTAAAACAAACAGTAAGAGATTTTTCAAAGAAAAATGAGGTAATTCAAACAATAATTATTGCATTATTAGCACTTATTGTTCCTACATTTTTAGCAAGATTATTAAATATTGTATTTGGAGCTAATAGTGCGGTAGCAAGTAATTCTCAGATTATAGTAGGTTCAATTGTAAATACTGCACTTGTAGTATCTGCATTGAATTTAAAAGGTTGGAATAAGATAATACCAATTGTCACAATGCCAAGTATATCAACTGTTTTAAGCGGATATGTTTTTAAATCTGCATCAGTATATATGGTTTATATGATTCCAGCAATTTGGCTAGGAAACTTTGCTTTAATATTTGCAATTAAGTATGTAATGATTGCTAAAAATAAAAACTATTTATTGAGTTCTGTTTTGGGTATAATCTGTAAAGTTGCAATTATATTTGGAATTTTTAATATCTTAAGATTATTTAATATTTTTCCAGATAAATTAGTTACAAACTTACAAAAAGCAATGGGAGTTACTCAATTAATTACTGCAACAATTGGATGCTTAATTGGATATTTAATTTATAAAATAGAGGACAAAAAAGCAAGCTAAAACTTGCTTTTTTTGGACAATGGACAATTCATTTATCTAACAATTATAAAGAGCATAAAGAGTAAAATAGGAGGACTACAATGAAAATTGGAATTGATATTGATGATACATGTTTTTATACAGCAGAAGCTATGATAAAATATGCTGATATTTTTGAGGAAGAAAGAACTGGTGTTATAAATAAAAGAGATACTTTAGGAATGATAAAAAATAGATATTATTTAGAAACAATATATGGTTGGGATCGTGAAACAAAGTTTGCTTATTTCAATAAATATTATAAAAATGTTTTAGAAGAGTGCATTATGATACCTGATGTTAATGTAATAATTGATAAATTAAAAAAAGACAGCCATTCTATTCATTTTGTGACAGCTAGATTAATGAATATAAAAAACTGCGATACAGAAAAGATTACTTTAAATAGTTTTAAAAAGAATAATATTTATTATGATTCTTTAGACTTAGGAATTCAAGATAAAATACCATTTTTTAAGGAAAATAATATTGAATTATGTATTGAAGATAGTTATGAAACATGTATGGAAGCTGAAAAGACAGGAATAAAATCAATATTAATGACAACTAAAATGAATAAAAATATTGATGCCGGAAAAATTACAAGAGTTAATAATTGGAATGAAATATATGATTTGATTAGAAGATAGAAATTAGAAGTTAGATATATAATACTAATAATTAAATAATAAATTACTAAGTGCTTTTAATTATTAGTATTTCTACACATACATATGTATGGAATATAATTAAAAGATTTTTTTAACATTATTAAACTAGGAGGATTAAAATGGAATATATTTTTTCTTTTATTTATTCTTTTGAATTTGAAGTAATAATAAGATTATTATTAGGTTTTTTGCTTGCAGGAATAATAGGAGCTGAAAGAGAGTCGGAAAATAAGCCTGCAGGATTTAAAACACATTCACTAATTGGATTAAGTGCGGTATTAATTATGCTTTGTGGAAAGTTTTATAGTGATATATCTAATTCAGATGCTTCAAGAATTCCAGCTCAGTTACTTTCAGGTATAGGTTTTATTGGTGCAGGTACTATTTTAAGAGATGGTTTTACAGTTAAAGGATTAACTACATCTGCAAGTCTTTTAGCAGTAACATGTATAGGTTTGAGTGTTGGTGCAGGATTTTATTTAGGTGCTATTGTTGCTACTATAATTGTTTATTTTATTCTTTGTAGATCTTATACTTTTTCTAATTCACTTGACCATTATATTAATACTACGCTACATTTAAAAGTTGAAGATTTTGCAAATTCAATAATAGTTATACAAAATATATTAAATAAATATGATATAAATATAAAAAAGATAAAAAATAATCAAAAAGATGAAAAACATAAAAATGATGTGTTGCTTGTAATAAGACATCATAGAGATACAGATATTAATTCTGTTTATGCAGAAATATCATCTTTAGATGAAGTAACAGAGTTAGAAATGGATTTACCAAATAATAAATAATAGACATGGGACAGTTATTTTGTCCAAATGATTTATATGAAAAAGAAAGAACAGGAATTATAGCTAATAGTGATAGCCTTGTTCTAATAAAAACAGATAATAAAAATAAATAAATTTTAGGTAAAAAAATGAAAACAAATATTTATTTAATTAGACATGCAGAAAGCACTGCAAATGCAGAAGGATTATTTGGTGGATTAACAGATTATAATCTATCAAATTATGGATTAAAACAAGCAGATAAATTAGCTTTAAAACTAAAAGATGTGAATGTAGATAAAATATATTCGTCACCTCTTAAAAGAGCAATTCAAACAATTACTCCTACTGCCAGAATGATGAATAAAAAAGTAAACATTTCAGATGACTTAAGGGAAATCTATTTAGGAAAATGGGAAAACAGATTAATAAGCGAGCTAAAAAGCAGTTATCCAATTGAGACAAATTATATAGAAAAAACAGAGTATTATACTGGAATTGAAGAACAAGAGAAAGTATCTAATGTTGCTAAAAGAATGATAAGTTCTATAAGGAAAATAGCTTTAGAAAATTGTAATAGTAATGTTATAATTACATCTCATTCAGTTGCTATAAAAGCTTTTTTATGTAGTACTATGAATATTCCATTTGAACAGACCAAAGAAAAAACAGTGTATTTAGATAATACAAGTATAGTAAATTTAGTTTTTGATAATGTAAAATGTAAATTTGAAATTACTCAAAATTAAAATTGACAATTAATCAGCATGTATTGTATAATATTAATAATTTAAAGGAGACAAAACCAATGAATAGTTTAATCAGTTCTAAATCAAATAATTGGTGGAATGTATGGGATAAAAATAACCCATACAAGTTTGTCGTGCTTTAAAATGGTAAAATAATACTATATTAAAGAAAAATTGGCACATGTATGGGCATTCCGTATATGTGCTTTTTGTTTTAAGGAGGTGGTGCATATGGAAGTAGAATGGCATTGGAGTAATAAAGAATTTATAAAAGAAAGGGAGAATTATTATGTATTATGGAGAGTTTGGTGGACAATATGTACCACAAGAATTAAAAGAAAAATTAAATAAAATTGAGGAAGAATTTAATAATGCTATAAAAGATGAGGAATTTTTAAAGGAATATGATTATTATTTAAGGCAATATGTCGGAAGACCATCACCGTTGTATTTAGCTCAAAATTTAACAGATTATGCAAAAGGTGCAAAAATTTATTTGAAAAGAGAAGATTTGAATCATACTGGTGCACATAAAATAAATAATGCTATTGGGCAAGTTTTACTTGCAAAAAGAATGAACAAAACACATATTATTGCTGAAACTGGTGCAGGTCAACATGGAGTTGCAACTGCTACTGTTTGCAGTTTATTTAATATTAAATGTACAATTTTTATGGGTATAGAAGATATTAAAAGACAAAGAATAAATGTTGAAAAGATGAAGTTGTTAGGTGCTGAAATTTATGAAGTTACAGAAGGAAATGGAACTTTAAAAGAAGCAGTAGATGTTGCATTTAAGTATTTATTAGAACATGAGAATGCTTTTTATTTAATAGGTTCCGCAGTAGGACCTCGGACCATATCCAGAAATGGTAAAGTATTTCCAAAAAGTAATTGGAAAAGAGGCAAAAGAGCAGATACTAGAGCAAGAAGGAAAACTTCCTAAAACTTTAGTTGCATGTGTTGGAGGTGGAAGTAACAGTATTGGATTATTTAATGATTTTTTAGAAGATAAAGATGTAGAAATATTTGGAATTGAAGGTGCAGGTAAAGGCTTAGAAACTGGATTTCATGCTTCTGCAATTTATAATAACAAGATTGGAATTTTACATGGAATGAAAACTAATACGATGCAAGATGAAAATGGAAAAATAAAAGATGCATATTCTATTTCAGCAGGTCTGGACTATCCTGGAATTGGACCTGAACACGCATATTTAAACAAAATTGGAAGAGTTAAATATGATAGCATTACAGATAAAGAGGCATTAGAAGCATTTATGATTTTAACTAAAGTAGAGGGAATTATTCCTGCGCTAGAAAGTAGTCATGCAGTGGCATATGCTATAAAAATTGCTAAAAATTATAGCAAAGATGATAGCATAATTGTAAATTTATCTGGTAGAGGTGACAAAGATTTAGATATTATAATATCTAATAATAAATTATCGAATTGACCAATGTGCTAGAAATTGATATAATTAAACTATCAAAAATAAGTTGAACAAAACTAAGAATATTGAAAGTAAGGGAGAAATTTATTATGGCAATTAGTCCAAGAGATTACGAAGAAAGGTATAAAAATTTGTCTGTTAAAGACTTAGAGATTCTTCTTTCAAGTCTTCAAGATAAAGAAGAAATTATTAATTCTTATATAAGAAATTACACACATTCAGGTGCAAGAACTAGTAATAAAAATGAAGAAAGAGTAATTGTAGATTTATTAAATAAAAAAACTAATTCAACAAATTATTCTACAATAGATAATATTGTGATAACAACAGATGATATTATTAAGCATATTATAAATCCAAACGATCCTTTTTGGATAATCATAATAAAAAGATTTTTAGATAATTTATCAAGGGAAATTCCAGATATAAAAGAATCTGAAAAAGTAGATTTCTTAGTAGCTTTATATCAGAATAAAGAAAACTTTAATAATTTTACAAAAGAACTTACATCTGATTATAATTGTATTGAAATATATAACAAGTATAAAGAAATAGCTAATGAGTATTGTATGAGAAATAATAAAAGATAGATAGTAACGAGGAGATAAATAGATGGATATTTTATTTGCAACAGGTAATCCAAGTAAAGTTAAAAGATTTGCTAAAGGCTTAGAAAAAGAAGGAATAAATATTCTAACACTAAATGATATAGATAAAAAAGTTGAAATAGAAGAAAATGGGAAAAATGCTATTGAAAATGCTATTATAAAGGCTAAAGCATATTCTAAAATAGTTAATATGCCAGTTTTGGCAATGGATGATAACTTATATATTGAAAATGTTCCAGAAGAAAAGCAACCAGGAATGTTCGTAAGACGTGTAAACGGTAAAAGGCTCACAGATGAAGAAATGATAGAGCATTATACCAATTTAGTTAAAGAATATGGTGAAAATGGTAAACTAATATGCAGGTGGGTATATGGAATGGCAATAATCAATAATGGAAAGATATCAACATATTCCTGGAGCAAAGATGATTTTTATATGGTAGATAAAACATCTCCAAAAATTAATCCTGGTTATCCATTAGACACAATATCTATTAATATTAAACTTAATAAATATTTTACAGATATTACAGAAGAAGATAAACATAATTTATATGAAGATGAACAAAATGTTATAGATTTTATTGTAAGCAATGTTTAAGTGAAATCTGGAAAAAGAGGTGTAAATTGGTTTTATATTTATCATCAAAATATTTTGGTGCTAATACAAATTTTTTAGAGCAGTGGATAAAGGATAATAGCAAAAAAATTCTATTAATATTTAATGCACTAGATGCAAAAGGAAAAGACAAAATAATAAACAATGTAAATAATGATAAAAATTTATTAGAAAAAATTGGCTTTGAAGTTAGAGTAGTAGATCTAAAAGATTATTTTGGAAAATATGATGAGCTAAAGAAAATGTGTACTAAATATAATGCATTTTGTGTTATGGGTGGAAATGTTTTTGTTTTGAGAGAGGCAATGAAATATAGTGGCTTTGATAGATACCTAAAAGAAATAAGTACAGACAATAATTATTTATATATAGGATATAGTGCAGGAGCTTGTGTGTTATCTGAAAAGCTTAATCTTTATGAAAAAGTTGATGAACCTATTAATTATTATAATAATGAAATAATTTATGATGGAATAAATTTAATTGATTATGTTTTTATTCCTCACTATAAATCTGATTATCATAAATCACATTTAATAGAGGAATTAGTAGATAAATGTAAACTAGAAAATATTGATTATAAAGCACTTTGTGATGGGGAAGTTATAATAGAAAAGGATTAATAAATGAAAAAGTTAAATGTAATAGTTGTATTTAATAAGAATTTAGATAAAGTACTTTTTTGCATTAGAGCTAAAGAGCCATATAAAGGATTATATAATTTTGTTGGTGGAAAAGTTGAAAAAGGAGAAAGTAATAATTCAGCGGCATATAGAGAATTATTTGAAGAAACTGGAATCTCTAATAATGACATAGAATTAGAACATTTTATGGATTTCAATTATTTTAAATATAATAATAATTTACAGGTTTATTATGGCATTTTAAAACATGATGTTGAACTCATAGAAGAAAAAAATAAATTAGAATGGGTTGATATAAATAAACAGTTATTAGATACCAACAGATTTGC
>DJXP01000013.1:1763-2689 GCA_002449785.1 Clostridiales bacterium UBA7001 | reverse complement strand
ACTAAAATATTTTCACAATTTGTTAATTTATTAAGTATTAATAATTTAGACTTGCGTAAATCTACTCTTATTTTAATTAATATTCTTTTGAACTTTTGTGACATTGAACGCTTCGATAAATTAAAGAATCAATTAAATGAGGCAGGTATTTTTGAATCTTTAGAGCTTATAATAAAAAATGAAAAAATAAAAGATAAAGAATGGCAAGAACAATTGACTATGTTTCAAATAAAAACAGGAAGAATTATAAGTGGAACAGAATACGAATTAAATGTATATGAAAATCAAAAAATAGAAATGGAAAAGAAATGTGAAGAAATGGAAATAAAATATGAAGAATCAATCCAAAATCAAATAATGTATGAAAGAATCATCGAAGAATTAATTCTTTATCAAGAAAATATGAACTTAAACGAACAAAAAGATTCACAAGAAAGTTATATAGATTTAAAAGAACCTAAAAAAAGATATGAAAATAAAGATGAAAGTCAAGAAATTCCTTATGTAGAAAATGGTATTTTTGATTTTGTTAATATTTTTAAAATTGATAAGACTGATATTCATAAACAAAAAGTTGATTTGATGGAAAAATATATTAAAACACAAAAAGAATGCAAAAGATTAACTGAAGAAAATAAAGAATTAGAAATAAAACAAAAAGCAAAAATTGAAGAAAAAATTATGAATTTACAAAATAATTTAGAAAATGCTAATTTTATTAAAGAAAAATTATCTAAAGAAAATAAAGAATTAGAATCACAATTTAAGCAACTTATGGAAAAATCTGAAAAAATTTCTGAGTCATTAAAAAAAAAGAAAGGTGAAAAATCAAAAGAACCATCTTCTTCAGCTGTAGCAATACCTCCTCCTCCATCACCACCAGGTGTTCCATCTCCTCCTGGTGTTCCCCAACCACCAAGTACTAT
>DJXP01000013.1:0-1607 GCA_002449785.1 Clostridiales bacterium UBA7001 | reverse complement strand
GTGTTCCTCCTCCACCTGGTGTTCCATCTCCACCTGGTGTACCACCTCCACCAGGTGTACCACCACCACCTGGTGTTCCAGCCCCACCTGGTGTACCACCTCCACCAGGTGTACCACCTCCACCAGGTGTACCACCACCACCAGGTGTTCCAGCTCCTCCAGGTGTTCCACCACCTCCTGGTGTTCCTCAGCCACCTGGTGTCCCACGTCCACCAGGCGTTCCAGGAGTTCCAGTTTTTATGGCTCCGAGAGGTCCTCAGCCTACAAAGCCTAAAATTAAATTAAAAGTAAAAGTTAAACCTATACAATGGACTAGAATGCTATTATTGCCAGCGAATGATCCAAAACGTCCAGATTTAGTATGGAATACTATTAAAGAGCCAGAAATAGACATTGATGAAATAATATCATTATTTTCAGTCAAGAAAAAAGAGGAGCCAGTAGTAGAAGTAAAGAAAACAGTAATAAAAAAAACATTCCTTGATAATAAAAGAGCCCAAGAAGTCGGTATATCTCGTGCTAAATTACCTCCAATAAATTCAATATCAAAAGCATTGATAACAATGGACGATAAAATTTTAACAGAAGATAATATAGATGCGATATTAAGAATAGCAATAACAAAAGAAGAATTAGAGCAATATAAAAGTAATCAAGATAGTGAAGGTGTTTGGGAAAAAAACGAATTATTTTTAGTAGAATTAAACGAAATTCCAAATTATAAAGAGAAATTAAAAGTATGGTCAAATATATTAAAATATGAATTTATCATGCCGAAAATTTCCGAATCATTTAATTATATGATTCCAGCATGTAAAGAACTTAAAGAAAATAAACATTTTCACAAAGTGCTTTCAGCCATATTATCTTTAGGCAATATAATGAATGGCGGAACGCCCAAAGGTCAAGCGGATGGTTTCTCTTTGGATCTTTTACCTAAATTATCCGGAATTAAAGATACTCTTGGACATAGTATATTGACATTCATATGCTCAAAGACGAATAAAGAAGATCCAACATTTGAAGGATTTAAAAACAAATTTCCGAATTTGGAAAAAGCTGCGGGATATTCTATGAGTGAAACAAAGAAAAAATTAGATGAATTAAATAATATGGTAAATATAGTTGAGAAAGGATTAAATGATTTAAATATTGGCGATGAATTTTGTAATAAAGCAAATCATAGTTTAGCTATGGCTTTAGAAAAAGTGAAAGAATTAAAGAAAAAAGAAGAAGAAAATAAAAATTATTATCATGAGACTATAAAATTCTTTGGATATAAAGATAAAGATAAATATTATGAAGAAAATGGTCTCTTTTTCAAAATGCTTTTGGCATTTTTCAAAGAAATGGATAAGCAAATGCCTAAATTAGAAGTTAAAAAGATATTAGATTTTCAAAAGAGTGGATTCGGTAAAAAAATTGACCAAGGTGCGCTTATGAAAAATCTCATGTCACAACTTAAACAAAAAATACAAAATTAAGTGTTAGAGATTTATAAAATATAATATTAATTTAAAATTATTTTTATTGTCGTTTTATTTTATTATATTTAATATAATTAATATATTTAATGTTTAACAGAGAATATAATGGGGATTGGGGAT
>DJXP01000032.1 GCA_002449785.1 Clostridiales bacterium UBA7001 | reverse complement strand
CTAGTACAGTATCTCAAACAAATACAAATACCAATACAAATACTAATCCAAATACTAATCCAAATAGGAATACAGATTCTTCAGATAATACAAATAGAAGAGGTGAAGAAAAATTATTAAAAAGTTTAAGATATGCTTATAAATTTTCAAAAGAAGCTGGAGGACATATTACATATATAGATTCATCTACTGGAGATCATAGAAATAGTGGAAAATTAGAAAAAGGTTATTCTGATTGTTCTTGGTATGTATTTAGAGTATATGAACACACAGGAATGATGAAAAAATTTGTACGCTCTTTGGAATGGGGACACAATGTGTGTCCAAGAACAAAAGTTGTTGCATCATTTAAAAAAGGTCAAAAATGGGATTATTCTAATGCATCTCCTGGAGATGTTATATGGGAACATTACGGAGGTGGAAGGCATAATCATGTATATATATATTTAGGTAATGGTTTAAAGATTGGTTGTAGTGCTGGACATGCTAGTGGAAAAGCTGTAAATGTCGGAAAAGTTCGTAGAGCTAATTCTTCAACCAAAAAATATGAAAGAAAAATTATACATTTTAAAGATTTTCCATATGCACCAAATTCATATTTTGATTTAAAAACACAAACTATAAAATATAAATAAAAATATAGTTTTTATTATATAAAAGAGTATTTAAACTAAGCAAGTTAAATACTCTTTTTTTCTGCTTTTGTTCTATTTGTATTGCGAAAATATTATAAATAGTTTATAATATTTACAAGTTATAAATTAGTATATATATTTAACTACAAAATACTCTTATTACAAGGAGAAAATCAAATGAAAAAAGGATTATCAATTTCTATTATATTATTTTTAATAGTATTAGCATTAGCTACAGTTATTGTACTTAATAAAGGCCATATAGGAACTTATTCACTAGTAAATGTTGGCAGTGAAAATAAAAGTAATAGTGATACACAAGAGGTAATAAAGCCAAAGCTAACACTAGAAATTGAAAAAGATTATTTATCATCAAAAGATAAAAAAGATTATTCAGAAATGATGGTATCTATTGATGGTGAAATTGTAACAGATGGAGTGGAGTTTTCTTCATCAAATGAAAAAATTGCTAAAGTAAATAATAATGATGAGGTTGTACCTGTTGGAGATGGTAAAGCTACAATTACAGCTAAATATGATGGGATGGAAGCTACAGATGATATAAGAGTTATTACTCCAATAAAAACAATGACATTTACGACTACAAATAGTACTGTTAGAATAGGGAAAGATCTTCAAATGAAATTAAAGGTTACGCCAAATGATGCTTCAATGGATACATTAACATATACTTCTAGTGATGAAGAAATAGCAACAGTTAATGCTAATGGAATAGTTACAGGAATTTCAGCGGGAAAAGTAACTATTACAGTTCATGATTCATACACAGATGCAGAAAAGAGTGTTAACTTAACAATAAGAAAATAGTATATAATTTAATTTCGGGGACAAATCAAACATCTAATTTAGATATAGAATATATTTTGATTTGTCCCTGATTTACTTAGTTAATTTGACAAAAGTGCCAGAAAGTACTATAATAATTAGGTATTTTATAATTAAAATCAAGGAAGTGGAAATTATTATATGCCAAATACAAATAGAAAAATGCTAGATAATTTAACAACAAAAAATATATTATATATTTTAATTATTGCTGTATTAGCAATAGCTTTATGTGTGTACGATTTAAGATGGATTATTCCGTCAATTTTTATTTTTACATTTACAGTAATATATACAATTTGGATTAGTGGAAAAAAGAAAACAGAAATTGAGAATCATATACAAAATATAACATCAGATATAAGTTCAGCTTCTCGTGGAAATTTAGTAAACACACCAATTCCATTAGTATTAGTTGAAACTAATGGAAATATAGTTTGGAGAAGCAAAGCATTTGTTAAAGAGTTTCAAAATATTGATATTGCAACATATTTAACTTCAATAGTAAAGGAAATTAAAGTTGAAATAGAAAAAAAAGGTGAACAATTAGATATATCAAAACAGTTTAATATAGAAAAGAAAATATATAAAATAAGAGGAAGTATTGTAAAGGCCAAAAAAAGAGATAAAAAGAAACAAAGAGAGTATGTTATATCATTATATTTTATAGATGAAACAAAATATAATGAATTATTTGATGAATACAATAACTCTAAAAATTGTATTGGAGTTGTTGCAATAGATAATTATGATGAAATAATTCAGAGAATACTACCAGAAAAGAAAATAGAATTATTAGCCAAAGTTGAGAAAGAAATAATTGAGTGGATAACCAAAACCGGTGGGTTGATGCTAAAAACTGAATCGGATTATTTTATTTGTGTATTTAATCAACAGTATTTACAAGAATTTGAAAAAGAAAAATTTAATATATTAGATAAAATTAAATCAATAGAATTAGATAATCAAATTCAAATTACGCTTAGTATCGCAATTTCAGCTGATGGCAATAATAATTATGAAAAGTATAAATCTGCTTTGTCTGCTATGGAAATAGTATTAGGGCGAGGTGGGGATCAAGCAGTTGTAAGAAAAGATGGAAAATATAAATTTTATGGTGGAAAAACACTAGAAGTAGAAAAGAGAACAAGAGTTAAAGCAAGAACAATATCACATTCAATATCTAGAGTTATTAATGATTCAGATAATATATTTATAATGGGGCATAAAAATATTGATATAGATGCATTTGGTTCTGCACTTGGAATGTATAGATTGTGCAAAACTTTAGAAAAAGATGCATATATTGTGTCAGAGCCAAAAGGAAAATCTCTTGGGAAATTTTTAGAAATATTAGAAAAAGAAGAAGAATATAAAGATGTTATTATTACAGAAGAAAAAGCAAAAGATTTAATTACTGAAAACACACTATTAATAATAGTAGATACACATAAAACTTCATATGTTGAATTTTCAGAATTGTTAGAAAAGATAGATAAAAAAATAATTATAGATCATCATAGAAAAGCACCAGATTGTATAGAAAATGCTCTAGTTTCTTTTCATGAAGTTTATGCTTCATCAGCAGCAGAATTAGTTACAGAAATAATTCAATATTCTGAAAAAGAAGTTAAATTAAAACTAATAGAAGCAGAGAGCTTATATGGTGGAATAATGGTTGATACAAAAGATTTTACTTTTAAAACAGGTGTAAGAACTTTCGAAGCTGCAGCGTATTTGAGAAAATATGGTGTAGATATTATTAGAGTAAAAAAATGGTTCCAAGCTGATTTAGAGAGTTATAATATTATTTCTAGTATAGTTAGAAATGTTGAAATTCATAATAATACAATTGCTATATCAGTTTTTGATGAAGAAAATGAAGATGCAAATTTAATTTGTGCAAAAGCAGCAGATGAATTATTGACTATTAGTGATATAACTGCATCATTTGTAATGTCAAAAATAGGTGACAAGGTTTTCATAAGTGGTAGATCAATAGGAGATATAAATGTTCAGATAATACTAGAAAAATTAGGCGGTGGAGGACATATTACTTTAGCTGGTGCACAACTCGAAGGATTCTCATTAGAAGAAGCTAAAAATGAATTAATTATTAGAATAAATGAGTATTTATTAGAATCAGAATAATTTTTTATTAATAGAGAGGTGGGACTTGGATTATGAAAGTTATTTTAAAGCAAGATATAAAAGGTGTAGGAAAGAAAGACCAAATAATTAATGCAGCAGACGGTTATGCAAGAAACTATTTGTTTCCAAAAAAATTAGCAGTTCCTGCAGATCAAGGAAATATGAATAATTTAAAAGCCAAAAATGAATCAATTCAATATAAAAAGAATGAAGATTTAAAAGAAGCAAAAGAGCTTGCAGAAAAAATGAAAAAAATGACATTAAAGATAAGAGTTAAAGCTGGAGAAAATGGTAAGTTATTTGGAGCAGTAACATCAAAAGAAATAGCTGAGACTTTAAAAAAAGACTTTAATATAGATGTTGATAAAAAGAAAATAATTCTTTCAGAAAGTATAAAAAATGCAGGCACCACGAGAGTTGATATAAAGCTTAATGAAGGTGTAATAGCAAATTTATTAGTAATGATAATACCAGAGTAATTATTATATAAAAAGTGGAGAAATAATATGGAATTAGGAAAAGTGCCACCACATGATATAGAAGCTGAACAAGCAGTACTTGGATGTATGTTAACAGATAAAGATTCTGTAATAGATGCAATAGAAGTTTTAAAAGAAGATGCATTCTATAGAGAAGATAATAAAGCAATTTTTTCAGCTATATTAAATTTATATTCTAAAAGTGAGCCAATAGACTTAATAACAGTTAAAGCAGAATTGGTAGAAAATGGAAATTTTGAAAGAGTTGGAGGATTAGAATATTTAGCAACACTTCCAGAGAAAGTTCCAACTACATCAAATGTTCAAAAATATATAAAAATTGTAGACGAAAAGTGGATGCTTAGGAGCTTAGTCAATACTGCAAATGAATTGATATCACTTGGTTATAATGAGACTGAAGATGTAGATATGCTAATGGATATGGCTGAGAAGAAAGTATTCGAACTTGCACAAAAAAAGAATACTAAGGGGTATACTTCTATAAAAGATGTTTTAGTAGAATCATTTGGAAAACTAGAAGAATTATATAATAAAAAGGGGAAAATAAGCGGATTATCTACAGGATTTATAGACTTGGATTTAAAAACATCTGGGCTACATAATTCAGATTTGATAATAGTTGCAGCAAGACCTGCTATGGGTAAATCTGCATTTGCAATAAATATAGCAACCAATGTAGCTGTTCAAAGTGGAAAAGGTGTTGCAATATTTAATTTAGAGATGTCAAAAGAACAAGTAGGAAATAGAATTTTATGTAGTGAAGCAATGGTAGATAGCAATAAAATTAGAACAGGTCAAATTGAAGATGATGATTGGGTTAAACTTGCAAGTACTCTTTCAAGATTGTCTGAAGCTCCAATATATATTGACGATACAGCTGGTATTTCAATAATGGAAATTCGAGCTAAGTGTAGAAAATTAAAAATGGAAAAAGATATTGGTTTAGTTGTAATAGATTATCTGCAATTAATACAAGGCTCTGGTAGAAGAAATTCAAGTCGTGAACAAGAAATATCAGAAATAAGTCGTTCCTTAAAAATACTTGCAAAAGAATTAGATATTCCAGTAATTGCTCTTTCACAGCTTTCACGTGGAGTTGAGAAGCGTGATGATAAAAGACCAATGCTTTCAGATTTGAGAGAGTCAGGAGCAATAGAGCAAGATGCTGATATAGTTATGTTTTTATATAGAGATGATTATTACAATGAAGATAGTGAAAAAAAGAATGTTGCAGAAGTAATACTTGCAAAGCATAGAGGAGGTTCAACTGGAACAGTAGATTTAGCTTGGCTTTCAAGTTACACTAAATTTGCTAGTCTTGAGAAAAGATATTTTGAACAATAGGGACGCCCCTTTTTGGCTGTAAAATCAACCAAAAGGGACGCCCTTTTTAAAGATAGAATGATTTTTTGGGTTAGTGTCCCTTTGGAGGAAAAATGGAAGAGAAAGTTTTAAATACGATAAAAAAATATAATTTAATTGAAGATGGAGATAGATTAGTACTAGGGGTATCTGGTGGACCTGATTCTATATGTATGCTTAATATTATTAACAATATAAAAGTAAATAAAAAGATAGATTTTAATTTTGTTGTAGCACATATTAATCATGGATTAAGAGAAAATGCCAAAATAGATGAAGAATTTGTACAAGAATTTTGTAAAAGAATTAATGTTAAATGCTATGTGTTAAATACAAATGTTAATGAAATCGCTCAAAAAGAAAAAAAAGGTTTAGAAGAAACAGGTAGAAAAATAAGATATAAATTTTTCAACGAAATATTAAGAGAAACTTCATCTAATAAAATAGCAATTGCTCATAATGCAAATGATAATGTAGAAACTATGATTATGAATGTTATTAGGGGGAGTGGACTTAGTGGACTTAAAGGAATAGAACCTGTAAATAATATTTATATTAGACCACTTATAGGGATAAAGAGAGAAGAAATAGAAAATTATTGTGAAGAATATAATTTAAATCCAAGACATGATGAGTCTAATGATGAAAATACTTATACTAGAAATAAAATTAGAAACATAGTTATTCCATATCTAAAAGAAAACTTTAATCCAAATATTGTGGAAACTTTAACAAGATTATCTTTAATTGTTAAAGATGATATTGATTATTTAGATAGTCAAACAAAAATCGCTTATAATAATATATGTATAGAAGAAATAGAAGAAAAAGAACAAATAGAAAAAAATGAAAATCAAAGTGATAATTGTATAGAGTTAAAAATAGAAAAAGAAAAAAAATCAATCCAAAATGTATATAATTTCCAAAAAAAGGCTAAAATTATTTTAGATTTAAAAAAATTTAATTGTTTACATAGGGCAATACAGAAAAGGGTAATTTTGTATTCAATAAATAAACTGTTTGGCTCTACTCAAGGGATTGAGAAAGTTCATATTGAGGATATGATAAAACTTTGTAACAATAATATTGGTAATAAATTTTTAACTCCAAATAAAAATACTAAAATTGTAATCAAAAATAAAAAAATAATTATTGAAAGGTTAAAATAAGCTTCCGTAAAGGAATTACAAAAGCAAATATTACAGACTTATTTCTTTTGAGAAAACCTATTGCAAATGGTTTTTTGCTATGCTATATTTTAGGCATACAAAAGTAGTGGGAGGAAGTTAACATTGAAAAATGGAATTAAAACATTAGCTACATGGCTAATATTAGGAATCATTTTTATTGTAATATTAAATGCCGCATTTAATAATACAGAAACAAAAATGAGTTATTCAGATTTAATTAATAATATTAAAAATGGTCAAGTTTCTCAAATAAGATTGGATTCATCTGATAGTAAAGCATATATAACTTTAAAGGGAACAGAAACAGGAAGTAATACAAATACAGTTAGAAGTTCAGAAAAAGAAGTTGTTATTCCAAGTATAGATGCTTTTATGGAAGAAATTTCAGATGATATAGTAAATGGTGAACTTACATTAGTACAAGAAGAAGAATCAATATTTATAACGATTCTTAGTGCATTTTCTCCATTTATAATATTAATAATCTTTTTAGTATTTTGGCTTGTACTTATGAATCCAAATCAAAATGGAAACAAATCAATATCATTTGGAAAAAGTAAAGCAAGAATGCTTAATAATGATGATAAAACAAAAGTTACATTTAAAGATGTAGCTGGTATAGATGAAGAAAAAGAAGAACTAGCTGAGATAGTTGATTTCTTAAAAGGACCAAAGAAATATACTGATATGGGTGCAAGAATTCCAAAAGGAGTACTTCTTGTAGGACAACCAGGAACAGGTAAAACGCTTTTAGCAAAAGCTGTTGCTGGAGAAGCAGGAGTTCCATTCTTTATTATAAGTGGTTCTGACTTTGTTGAAATGTTTGTTGGTGTTGGTGCATCAAGAGTAAGAGATTTATTTGAACAAGCAAAGAAAAATGCACCATGTATAGTATTTATTGATGAAATAGATGCTGTTGGACGTCAAAGAGGTGCAGGTTTAGGTGGAGGACATGATGAAAGAGAACAGACATTGAATCAATTATTAGTTGAAATGGATGGATTCGCAGCAAATGAAGGTGTTATAGTGTTAGCAGCAACAAATAGACCAGATATTTTAGATAAAGCATTATTAAGAGCAGGAAGATTTGATAGACAAATAGTAGTTGGCGCACCTGATGTTAAAGCTAGAGAAGAAATATTAAAAGTACATGCTAGAAAGAAAAAATTAGCAGATGATGTTGATTTTTCTACAATAGCAAAAAATACAGCAGGATTTGTTGGAGCAGATTTAGAGAACATTTTAAACGAAGCAGCATTACTTGCTGCAAGAGCTAATAAAACAGAAATTGGAATGCAAGAAATAGAAGATGCCATGGTAAAAGTTACTATGGGACCAGAAAAGAAATCAAGAGTAATTAATGAAAGAGAAAAAAGATTAGTTGCATATCACGAAGGTGGTCATGCAGTTGCAAGCTTTTTCTTACCAACGCAAGACTCTGTTCATGAAATCTCAATTATTCCTAGAGGAATGGCTGGAGGATATACAATGTATAAACCTTCAGAAGATAGACAATTTATGAGTAAAACAGAAATGGAAGAACAATTAGTATCATTACTAGGTGGTAGAGTAGCAGAAGAATTAATTATAGGAGATATTTCAACAGGTGCAAGCAATGATATAGAAAGAGCATCAAAAATTGCAAGAGCAATGGTAACAAAATATGGTATGACTAAAAAATTAGGTGCAATAACTTATGGAAATGGACAAGAAGAGGTATTTTTAGGAAGAGATTTAGCTCAAGGAAAAGATTATAGTGAAGAAACAGCAGGATTAATAGATGAAGAAGTAAAAAGAATAGTAGATACTGCATATGAAAGAGTTACAAAAATATTAACAGATAATGTAGATAAGCTTCACAAAGTAGCAGCAGTACTTCTTGAAAAAGAAAAAATAGATGGAGAAGAGTTTGATTCAATAATGAAAGCGAACTAAGGGACGTTCCTTAAAGTCCAAAATTCTGGACTTAGGGACACTCCTTAAACTAAATATTTGCTTGATACTGAAATTTGATAATATTAATTCTAGAAATTTCAGAGATCTAATTAAATACTAAAAATTTAGGACCATATTTCATAAAAATGAGATAGGTCTTAAATTTATTTGTATGAAGATACAGAATCGAACGAGAAATTAGGGCAAATAAAATATAGTAATTAGATTAAATAATAAAAGTTATATGAATAAAAAGATTGATGCTAAGTTGTATATTTTTATAGTTTAGTACCAATTTTTTGTATTTATATAACTATTTATAATAGTATATATACAAAATAGGAGAAAATTAAGAAAAGTTAGAATATGTGGAATTATTCTAGAGGATAGAAGAAGAAAAGCGTCAAAAGTTTACAAAAATAATGTAACAAATTATGGCAATAAGAAAAATAAAAAATGGTTTGAAATAACGAAAAATGAAGGAAAACATTCAAAAGGAAAGTTCATAAAATAATATGCTAAAATAAAAATCCACTCTTATAGAAGAGTGGATTTTTATTGGTGAGCCATAGAGGGATCGAACCTCCGACCGTCAGATTAAGAGTCTGCTGCTCTACCAGCTGAGCTAATGGCCCATATCAATTAACAAAATATATTATAAGACATACAATCAATTTTGTCAAATTAATATTTTAAAAATGTATAAAAATAGAAAAAAGTGGAATAATAAAATAAAATTTAGATAGAAAGGATGGGAAGGATGAGTACTTTAAATCAAATGGAACTGCAAAATTTAAGACATTTTATTGGTGAACAAGAAAACTCTTATTGTAAACTTACACATTATGCAGATACAGCAGTTGATCCACAAATAAAGCAAATTTTAAACAAAGCAGCACAAGATTCATTAAATTCAAAACAAAAATTGATTTCTTTTTTAGGTTAGGAGGATTTTTATGGAAGAAAAAGCTATAGTAAATGATGTTCTTTCATCAACAAAGGCATGCTTAAAAGATTACGAAGGTGCTATTATTGAAACTGCAAACATGGAATTAAGGCAAACATTTCAAAATTTAAGAAATTCATCAGAAAGTTTTCAATATGAATTATTTAAATTAGCAGAATCAAAAGGATATTATACACCTGCACAAAATGCAAAACAGGATGAAATTAGTACAATAAAAAATCAAGTGACTAATTCATAAAAAAGCTAATATAAAACTAAAAAAGCATATTTTATGGATTAAGTATGATACAGAGTGTAATTATTACACTCTATATCATATTAATAATAATAAAAAAATAAATTTTTTGAAATTACACTAAGTATTATCTTTTAAGGTTTTACATAGTTATTTATGTAAAAAAATGGTATTGACAATAAATTAGAAATATTATAATCTAAATATAATAAAAATGATTTTAAGGGGTGATGGCAATTACTAATGTTTTAAAAAACATTGTAATTTACTTAAGGGCATGGACAAAATTAATAGTAGTGTTCCTTATAGGACTTGCAATTATAGGATTTATAGTTTTTGCTGTATATAAACCAATGTATAGTGTATCATTAAATGGCGAATTCATTGGTTATACTGAGGATAGAAGTAAATTACAAAAGAAGATTAATAGTTATATTAAAAGTGGAGATAGCAAATCAGTTGCATTTGTTGAAATAGATACTTTACCGGAATATTCATTGAAATTATTGCAAAAAAACATAGAAGCAAATGATGATGAAATATTTAATACAGTTATTAGTTCAGGAGTACCATATTATAAGTATTATGCAATATTAAATGGTGGTGAAGAAAAATATTATGTATCTACATATGAAGAAGCGGAAGCTATTGTACAAGAACTAAAAAATAAGAATAGTCAAAACCAAAATAGTATTACATATTCTTTAAAATATGAAACAGAATTAAAAGAATTTACAGATAAAGATACTGCTGTAGCTGCATTATATGTAGAGATGCCTGTTGTTAAAAAAACAGTGAGAAGTTTTTCTACTAGTAAAAATTTAGATTATACATATACAGATTTAGGAATTGCTTTAATTCATCCAGTTGCAGGAACTATTACATCTAGATTCGGAAGAAGGAGCAGTGGAACACATACTGGATTAGATATTGCAACATCTTCTGGAACACCAATTAGAGCTGCGGCAGGTGGAACTGTAATACATGCTGGTTGGAAGGGGTCATATGGAAATTTAGTAATAATACAACATACAAACTCAGTTCAAACTTATTATGCCCATTGCAGTAAAATATATGTTAATGCTGGCGAGTATGTAAATCAAGGTGATGTAATTTCAGCTGTTGGTTCAACAGGTAATTCAACAGGACCACATTTACATTTAGAAATTAGAGTAAATGGTGCACCAAAAAATCCACAAAGCTATTTATACAAATAAAAAATATAAAGGCATTAGAAAAAACACTTCAAAACGAAGTGTTTTTTCTTTATATAGTAATGGTATAAAAATATAGTAATTTACCTTGAAATATAGGGGAAAATTGACTTTTTTAGCCGTATTTGGTATAATATATTTGGGATATTTTACTTTTTTTAAAGAAGGAGAAATATATGGAGAAAAAAATATATATAAAAAAATTATTATTAATTATATTATTTTTTACTACAACTATTATTATATTAAGTAATAGTAATTTATCATATGGTGCATCATTAAGTGTTAGAAATGATAGAGAACCAAGAATTGTATGTAAAAAAACAGACAAAAATTATCTGTATATAACATTGCATGATAGTTCTGGAATTATTCTAGACTCAGCTGAAGCTACTTTAGCTGGTAAAAAATGTAAATATGTTCTTATTGAAGTAAGTGATGGAATATATACATTAAAAGGAAAAAGAATAAAAGATATTATAAGAAAAGGTGGTTCATATTCAGGCAAAAAGTATGATTATGGAATTAAAATAAAAAATTCGGATTTATCTTCAAAAGAATTTAAAGATTTATACATATATGCATATGATCATGGACACGCATGTTTTATAAAGGAAACATTAAAGGTAAAAAAATATGATGCTGCAAATAAAGATGGTGAATATTATTGTGTAAATAGAGCACCTAGAGCAACAGTTCATGCAATAGATAATAAAGTTAAAGTTGATGCAGTAGATTATACTGGAATAAAAAGTATAAAAATAGTTTCAAAAAAATCTAATGAAGTTGTTTATTCATATGCAGCAGGAAAAGCAAATGATAGTACAAAAAATCAAAAAGGTATAAATAAAGATGGTAACTTTTATCCATATAAAGTTGTTGAAGATATAGATATGAAATTAATAGAAAAAGCACAAAAGGATAAACCAGGAAGATATAGATTTAGAGTATTTGTAGAAGATGCTTCAGGAATTAAGAGTGAAAAGACTATGACTAGTACAGTATCTCAAACAAATAC
>DJXP01000043.1 GCA_002449785.1 Clostridiales bacterium UBA7001 | reverse complement strand
AGATGAAATAGAAGAAGAGCCAGAAAAAGATGAAGAAATAGATGAAACAGAAAATGATAATGGCGATAAAAAAGTAGAAGAAGTTGTTAGTGAAGAACTAGTAGATGAAGAAAATAGCAGTGTAGAAAAAATAGAAGAAGTGTCAGAAGAAACTGGTACGGAAGAATTAGAAGAAGAGGATAGTGATGAATCTGCTGAAAAGGATAATTCTGATAATGGAGAATTAGAGGAAGATGCAGATAGTGATGAATCTGAAGATACAGAATATGAAAGTATAGAATCAGATGATGAAGAATTATCAATTGAAAATTTATTAAAATCTGATGAAGAAGATGAAGAAAATGAAGATTCTGGATATGAAGATATGAATGATATGTATCCAGAAGAACTAATAGATATAGAACTAGAATGTATATATATAGGACTACTATTTAATAATCCTAAAGCAATATCAAGATATTATTTATTATATGATGATTGTAGATTTTCAAATAAAGAATTAAATAATTTATATAGAATAATCATATTTAGAGATGGTGAAAGTTACGCTCCTGCGGCAGCAAAAGATAGATATCAGTTACCAAGAGAAACACCAAAAACATATGATTTGAGATATAAAGTTAGAAAACTTGCAGCATCAAAAAATTATAATTTAGAAAATGTATATATAGAACTTAAAAAACTGTTTATATTAAAGAAAAACTATATAATTGCACCAACTGCTCAAATTAGACAAAAAATAATGGAAATACAAGATTATGAATTATATGCAGATATGTCAGTTGAAGAAGTAGAAAGTGCATTAGAACAAATTACAGTTACTACAGGACTTAGTCAAGCAATATTAAATTCTGGTGCAACAGAATTCCTATTAAAAGGTGATACAGAATTAAGTACAGGTATATCATTACCATTTAATATTATATCAACTGTATTTAAAGGTTTAAGAAAAGGCGAGACTATGTGTTATGCTATGCCTTCAAACTCTGGTAAAAGTAGGTTTACGATTAATTTGGCATGCTATATTGCATTTATTCATAAACAAAAAGTATTAGTAATTTCAAACGAGATGTCTCAAGAAAAAATGAGACTTTGTATGATAACTACTATTTTAAATAATCCTGAAATACAGAAATTACATGGACAAAATGTATCAAAAACGGAAGGTGAACTTTTAGAACTAAAATTTAGAGCTGACAACAAAAGAAGTGTAAAATGTGATTCTGATGGATTTATTATCAGAAAAGAGGGAGAAACACAAGACGAATTTGTTGAGAGATTAAATAAATATTCTAAAGAATTTAGAGCAGTTGTTGCAGCAACAGAATGGTTAGATACACAAATTAATAATTCAATTTATTTTATTCATATTACTGAACATAGCAATGATGATTTGAAAAAAATTATATTAAATTACTATTATAAAGAGGGAATTGAATATATGTTTTATGATACATTAAAAGCTGATACAGATCATATTGGTAATGGTGACGAAATTAAGAAAACAGCAACAATTCTTTCAAATATTGCACAAAAATTTAAAGTTTTTATTGCATCTTCAATGCAATTATTAGAAAGTAGTACATTACCAGTTAATTTGAATATTAATGATATGTCTGCAAGTAAAACAGTAAAAGAAGTATTAGATACTTTATGTTTAATGAAGCAAATAAATAGACAAACTCTTAAAAAATATGAATATTCAGACACTGATTTGTTTGAAAAATGTCATGATATTAAAGTACCAAGAGATACTGATGTGAGATTTTATGCTTGTGTTGTAGATAAGAACAGAGCTGGTGCAAAACCAACTGTGCTATTTAAATTAAATTTAGCATATAATAGTTGGGAAGAACTTGGACACTTAAGATTAAAACAAACTGAAATTGATGATGAATAAATAGTATAAAAAAGCCTCTATTTGGAAATAATGATATTAACATTAATTCAAATAGGGGGTTTTTATATTAATGAGCAGAGTAGAAATTACAAATGTAAATACCTCTAAATTACAATTATTAACGCAAAAAGAAACAAAAGAATTATTTATAAAAATGCATGAAGGCGATGAATTAGCAAGAGAAAAAATAATAAATGGAAATTTAAGATTGGTCTTAAGTGTAATTCAGAGATTTTATGGAAGAGGTGAAAATGCAGATGACCTTTTTCAAGTTGGATGCGTTGGATTAATAAAGGCTATAGATAATTTTGATATGAGTTTGGATATTCAATTATCGACATATGCTGTCCCAATGATTATACGGAGAAATTAGGCGCTATTTAAGAGACAATAATATGGTAAGAGTGAGTAGATCTGTGAGAGATTTGGCTTATAAAGTATTACAAGTAAAAGAAAAAATTCTAAAAGAAAATGGAAAAGAGCCAACTATTGAAGATATTGCTAAAGCATTAGATGTAGAAAAAGAAGAAATAGTTAATAGTTTAGATGCAATTCAGGATCCCGTTTCACTTCAAGAACCTGTTTATAATGATGGAGCAGATAGCTTATATATTATGGATCAGGTAAGAGATAAAAAAAATACTGATGAAATATGGACTGAAAATTTAACTATGAATGAAGCACTAAAAAAGTTAAATGAAAAAGAAAAAATGATTATAGATAAAAGATTTTTTCTTGGAAGAACACAAATGGAGGTTGCAGAGGAAATTGGAATATCACAAGCTCAAGTATCAAGATTAGAAAAAACAGCTTTAGAGCATATGAGAAGGCTATATAAATAGTTTTAATATTCAACCAGTATAATATCTTCTCCAATAACTTTTATATTCGACCATGGAATTGTGAGTTCGTTTCCAGTAGAAAAAAAACTAAATAGTTTTGTATTACCAGGGACTATAATATTTGTTATAGTTCCTGTGTTAAAATCAGCTGTTACATCTTGTACGAATCCTAATCTTTTTGCATCTTTAATATTAATAACTTCTTTATGTTTAAAATCCAATCCTTTTTTATAATTCATAAAGACTCCTTTCAGTATTTGGTTAATTATAAAATGCCTGTTAAGTAATTGTATTCTTATTATTATAGATTATGAATGAATTTTGAATATATTTACAAATTTTGGGAAATAATACTAATAAAAGGAGAGAATATGCAATTAGAGAAGGTTAACAATATTATTTTTCTTAAAAATATTGAATCAAATATTATTCAAGAAGCTTTTATAGTTCTTAAAGATAATTATAAAATTGAACCAACAAATACTAAAGAAAAAATAATGCAAACGGAATCAAGTATAATTAAAGAAGCAGAAATGATAATAAATGAACAAATTAAAGAAACTAAATTTAAATATGAAGAATTAAAAATAAAAAAGAAATATAAATTAATTAAAACAATAAATATAATTTTAATAATATTACTTTGTTATTCTTTTATAGTAAGTTGATACAAACAAAATTAATATTTTTGTAATAAACCTTTATTATATGAATATATTTTTATCATATAAGAGAGGTGTATTTTTTTGGAAAAAATTTTAAATGATGATGAAAAAATTAGAAAAGCTGAACAAATTTATTATAGAAGAAATAATATAGATGCTTATAATGATAAGCATAAAAATAAAACAAATATTAAAGATAGATTTTTTTTACATTTAATTATAATGTTTAATATTGCTGTAATAATATTTGCAATTCAAAATAGAGATAATATTTTTAAGGAACAGTTTTTAAATCAAATTAATGAATATAATATTAATATTAGTTCAAATATAACTAATTATATTAGGAATGCAATAAGAAGTAATGAAAAAATTGAAATTAAAAACAATGAGGAAAATGTGGAGTTAAAAGATGATTCATATAAAATTGTAGAAAATGATTCTGAAGGTGAAGAAAATGTTACTATTGACAATAATGCAAATAATGAATCAGAAAATACTACGAGTACTAGTAAATTAAGTGAAAATGATTTAGATATACAAAATTTAAATAATGCTTATAGCTTTATTAATCCTATAAAAGGTGTTATTACTTCAAGGTTTGGGATAAGAAATTCAGAAAACAAAAATATTGATGGGTTTCATACAGGACTTGATATTGCAACTGATGCAGGAAGCTTAGTATTTGCATCTATGCAAGGGATAGTAGATGATGTATCTTCTGTTGGAGATTATGGAAATCATATTAAAATTAGGTGTAATAATGTAACTACTTTATATGCACACCTTGATAAAATACTTGTAACTAAAGGTCAAATTGTATCTCAAGGACAAACTATTGGTACAGTTGGAAGTACAGGAAATAGTACAGGGCCACATTTACATTTTGAAATTAGAATAGATGATAGGTTTATTAATCCTGAGAGAATACTTAACATATAAAGGAAAATAATAATATGAAAATTGAAATAAACTTAAAAATAATATTTGTTTTTTTATTATTTGTTTTACTAAATAATATAGATACATATATTATTTTTTTGATTTTTATTATTATACATGAAATGTCACATTTAACTGTCGCTATTTTAATAGGTGCTGTTCCGAAAAAAATAAGTGTAAATCCATTTGGTGTATCATTAGAATTATATTCGTATGAAAAAATAGATTTTTGGGGTAGAATATTTTTTTTTAGTATTGGCCCATTTACCAATTTTATTATAGCTTTAATTAGTTTTTTTTTAAAATTTAACGATTTGATTATATATACAAATTTAGCTATATTATGTTTTAATGTATTGCCAATTTTACCATTAGATGGTGGTAAAATATTAAAAGAAATTCTAAATAAATTTATAGGAAATAATCGCTCGATAGAATATACACTTTTAGTAAGTAAGATATTTTTATGTATTTTTACATATTTATATAGTATATTTATTATTTTAATAAAAAATGTATATATATTACTCTTAATATTATACTTGTGGTACTTGTATTTGCAAGAAGAAAAAAAATATAATTTGATAAAACTATTGTCAAAAAAGAAAAATTGTGGTAAAATACTTTGGTAAAAGTAGTATAAGACTACTTCCTTACTCATAATAATATGGGTTTAATATCCAAAAGGAGGTGAAGAATAATGAATAAATACGAAACAGTATTCATTATTAATCCAAATGTTGAAGATGCAGGAGTCAAAGAACTTATTGAAAAATTTTCAAACATAATTAATAATGATGGAAAAGTTGAGTCAGTAGAAGAGTTAGGTAAGAAAAAATTAGCTTATGAAATAATGAAGAATTCAGAAGGAATTTATGTATTAATTAACTTTGAAGCTGCTCCAAGTTTAATAAAAGAGCTTGAAAGAGTATACAGAATTACAGACGAAGTTATTAAATTTATCGTTGTAAGAAAAGAAGAATAATTTGAAAGGTGGAAACTATATGAATAAAGTAGTTTTAATGGGAAGATTAACAAGAGACCCAGAAGTAAGATATACTCAAACAAATAACACATTAGTTGCTTCATTTAGTTTAGCAGTTAATAGAAGATTTGCTAGACAAGGTGAAGAAAGACAAGCAGATTTTATTAATATTGTAGCTTGGAGTAAAACAGGAGAATTCTGTAGCAAATATTTTAAAAAAGGTCAACAAGTTGGAGTTATTGGAAGACTACAAACAAGAACTTGGGATGATGATAATGGACAAAAACATTATGTTACAGAAGTTGTTGCAGAAGAAGCATATTTTGCTGATAGTAAAAGAGATGGAGGAGCATCTGATTTTGAAAATACATTTGGTGAAACAGTTACACAAAATACTGAGTTTCAAGTAGATTCTTCTGATGATGATTTACCATTCTAATTTAAATATATATAGTTAGAGGATTGGAGGATTTTAAATGGCTGATAAAAAACAAAATAAAAGAAACAATAGAAACAATCAAGATGATGATTTTAATCCAAAGTTTAGAAAAATAAGAAAAAAAGTTTGTGCATTATGTAATGATAAAAACTTTGTATTAGATTATAAAAATGCTGATCAATTAAAGAAATTTATTAATGAAAAAGGTAAAATATTACCAAGAAGAGCAACAGGTGCTTGTGCTAAGCATCAAAGAGAGATTACAACAGCTGTAAAAAGAGCAAGACATATTGCTATTATACCATATACACAAGACTAATTGAATTTTATAAGTAAGATACATACTAAACAATAGTTTTATTGATTTAGTATGTTTTTTTTTATTTACTTGATTAAAATTTTAAAAACATATATAATACGATTAATAAATATTCTAGGAGGAAGTAAAAATGAGAAATCGTGGATTTGAAATTGCAAAAGGATATGAGAATAAAG
This sequence comes from Clostridiales bacterium UBA7001, assembly GCA_002449785.1. GTDB lineage: Bacteria > Bacillota > Clostridia > TANB77 > CAG-508 > Scatovivens. Next base: position 40,188 of record DJXP01000043.1, on the reverse strand, counting down.
GAATTAATTTACCAGTAAGAAAAACTAAACATTCAGCAGGTTATGATGTTGAGGCAGCAGAAGATATTGTAATTCCAATGTATAAACCAGGAATAAAACCAACATTAATTCCTACAGGACTTAAAGCTTACTGTATGGATGATGAGTGCTATCTATTATTAAATAGAAGTAGTGGACCTAAAAAAGGATTTTTAATGGCAAATAGTGTGGGATTAATCGACTCAGATTATTATGAAAATCCAAGTAATGATGGACATTTCTATTTCGCTTATTTTAATTGTTCTGATCATGATATTGAAGTAAAAAAAGGAGATGTAATAGGACAGGTTGTATTTATGAAATATTTAATTACAGATGGAGATAATGCGACGGGAGAAAGAAAAGGTGGATTTGGTTCTACAAACAATTAGTATTAGAATGCATTTGTATAAAGTATGTTAACTCTATATAAAGTTAATGATTTATTACATTTACTTTACAAAAAGGTTAAATTTATCTTTGACTTTTGGTAAATTTTGTAGTATAATTGTAATGTAGTAATTTAAATTACTTGGAAGGAGTGGCGATAAATGTTTAAAGTAGGAGATAAAGTTGTTTATCCAATGCATGGTGCTGGAAGTATCAAAGAAATTACAAATAGAACAATAGAAAATGAAACATATTCATATTATACTATAGAAATGCCTGGTGAGGTAAAGGTGTTTGTGCCTACTGCTAAGGCTGAAGATATAGGGGTACGTAGAATAATTGATAAGGAGACAGCCGGAAAAGTAATTAGCGTTTTAGAACAAGACAGTACAGAAATGTCTATGAAGTGGAACAAAAGATATAGAGACAATGTGGAAAAACTAAAAACAGGAGATGCTTTCGAAGTAGCAGATATAGTTAGAAACTTAAGTTTCAAACAAAAAGAAAAAGGTTTATCTACAACTGAGAAAAAAATGCTTAATAATGCAAAACAAATTTTAGTTAGCGAACTTGTTCTTTCAGAAGAAAAAGAACAAAAAGAAATAGAAGAATTAGTAGAAAATAAAATTAATGCTTCATATGAATTACATATTGCAGCAAGCGAAGAATTACCAAAAGTAGTTGGAATACCAGATGATGTTGCAAATAGTAAAGTTGTAAAAAAATTTATTCCAACAAATAATAATACTGCTAATAATAATGATTATTAATAATTAATAATAAAAAAGATTATATAGGTATATAGTCTTTTTTTATTTTATAGGGAAAAAAAGATATTTTATAAAATGATTTACATAAAAATGAAGGATTTGAAAACTGTGTGTCGAATAATATAAAAGAAAGGTTTTTTTAATGGTTAGTTATACTGATGAATTAAAAGAAGAAATAAGGTCTGCAAATGATATTGTAGATGTTGTTTCACAATATGTTACATTAAAAAGAAGTGGTAGGAATTTTTTTGGCTTATGTCCATTTCATAAAGAAAAATCACCTTCTTTTTCTGTTTCACCAGATAGACAATATTTCCATTGCTTTGGATGTAATAAAGGTGGAGATGTGTTTACATTTGTTAGTGAAATAGAAAGAATATCTTTTAAAGAAACAATCGAATTATTAGCTGAAAGAGCCGGAATAAAGTTGCCTATAGCTGAAAATTCAGAATTTAATAAAAATCAATATTTGAAAGATAGAATGTATAAAATTAATTCAGTATCAGCAATGTTTTACCACGAGAGGTTATACAAACCAATTGCTAAAATAGCTCAAAATTATGTAAAAACTAGAAAATTAGACAATAATACTTTAAAAGCTTTTAAAATAGGATATTCTGGTGAATTTAATGAATTATATAAACACTTAATAGCAGCAGGATTTAAAGATAATGAAATATTAGCAACTGGTCTAGTAAATAAAACAGATAAGGGAGATTTTATAGACAGGTTCAGAAAAAGACTTATGTTTCCAATTATGGATGCCAGTGGAAGAGTTATAGCTTTTGGTGGTAGAAAATTAGAAAATAATGAAAAATTAGCAAAATATATTAATTCTAATGAAAATTTAGTTTATTCAAAGAAAAAGCATTTATTTGCATTAAATCTAGCCAAACAATCTAATTCGAAAAAAATTATATTAGTAGAAGGATATATGGATGCAATTTCATTATATCAGCGAGGAATAACTAATGTTGTAGCTTCGCTTGGAACAGCCTTAACAGAAGAACAAGGAAGATTACTTCGAAAGTATAGTGAACAAGTAATACTAAGTTATGATTCAGATTCAGCAGGTCAGGAAGCAATTTTAAGGGCTTTAAATATATTAGATAAACAAGGATGCGATGCTAGAGTATTGCAGATGGAAGGTGCAAAAGACCCTGACGAATTTGTTATAAAATATGGTAGTGGTAGATTTAACTTATTAGTTGATAATGCAATTTCGCTTGTTGAATTCAAGATTAAAATGTTAAAACAAAACTATAATTTAGAAAATGCCAATGATAAAATAAAATTTTTAAAGGAACTTTCAAGAGTTTTATCTGGAGTTGAGAATAAAATTGAAAGAGAAATATATGTAGATAAGATATCAGTTTTATACAATATTTCTAAAGAAGCGATATATGCTGAAATAAATAAAAATCTTTATAAAAGTGGAAGTGATAAATTATTAAATAATGCAATACCAAAAAAAAGTAAAGAAAATTTGGTTAGTGATGCGGTAATAAGAAGAGAAAAAATGATTTTATATTTACTAATAAATCACTTTGAAGATGCCTTTGAACCGATTGTTACAAATATTATGCCAGATGATTTTAAATCAGAAATTAATAAGAAAATCTTTCAAATTATTTTAGAATCAACAGCTGAAAGTAGTGATAAGGTTTTACAACTAATTTCAAATATAGAAGATGAAGAAATTCAGTCAAATGTTAGTGAAATTTTAGTAACAGATTATGGAATAGAATCTGTAAAAAAATGTATAGAAGATGTTATAAAAATATATAATAAAGACAAGATTACAAATAGAAAATTAGAAATTATAAAAAAAATGGAAGATCAGTCTATAACAGATACAGAAAGAAAAGCTCTTGAAGAAGAGTTAAATAATATTATGATTAATTGGCTAAAAAAAGAGTAGGGAGGAATATTTTAATGAAAAAAGAAGAAGTAGAAGTAGTAGAAGAAAAACCTACAAAAAACAAAAAAAGTATTAAAGAAGTTGAAAATAAAGAAAAAAGCAAAAAGTCAACTAAAAAAGAGAAAAAAAATGAAGTAAATGATAAAAATGAAAAAAAATTAGAAAAAGCAGAAAAGGAAAAAAGTAAAAAAAGCTCTACAAAAAAAGTAGAAGTTGAAAAGATAGCAAATAAAGAAGAAACAAAAAAAGCCAAAGAACCAAGAAAAACGAAGAAAACCACGTCTGATTCATCTGAAAATGATAACGAATCTGAAAGTGTTGTAGAAATAAAAAATAATAAAAAGAGTAAAAAAGAAGAAAAAAAAGAAGTTGCAAAAGAACCAGAAAAAGATAAAATTCAAAAAATAGTAAATAGTGCTAAGGAAAAGGGAAAAATCACTTATGGAGAACTTGCAGCACAGCTTGGTGATGCAAACTCAGAACAAATTGACAAAGTTTTCGAAGCATTTGAAGAAATTGGAGTTAATGTTTTAAAAGATGATGAAGAAATCTTAGAACCTGATATTGATGATTTAAATGAAGTTGAAGAAATTAAAATTGAAGAAATAGACTTAAATAATATAGAAGGTGTAAGTGTTGATGACCCTGTAAGAATGTATTTAAGAGAAATAGGTAGAATTCCACTTCTTACATTTGACGAAGAACTAGATTTAGCCAAAAAAGTTCTTGAAGGTGATGAAGATGCTAAACAAAAATTAGCTGAATCCAATTTAAGATTAGTTGTAAGTATTGCAAAAAAATATGTTGGTAGAGGAATGCTATTTTTGGATTTAATTCAAGAAGGAAATATGGGATTAATAAAAGCAGTAGAAAAATTTGATTATCAAAAGGGGTATAAATTTAGCACTTATGCAACTTGGTGGATTAGACAAGCTATAACAAGAGCAATTGCTGACCAAGCAAGAACTATAAGAATACCTGTTCATATGGTTGAAACAATAAATAAATTGATTCGTACTTCTAGACATCTACTTCAACAATTAGGAAGAGAACCTTCTCCAGAAGAAATTGCTGAAGAAATGGAAATTCCTGTTGAAAAAGTAATGGAAATTCAAAAAATTGCACAAGACCCGGTTTCATTAGAAACACCAATTGGTGAAGAAGATGATAGTCATTTAGGTGATTTTATTCCAGATGATGAAAGCCCTGCACCACATGATTCTGCCGCATATACATTGCTTAAAGAACAGCTTGAAGAAGTTATGAGTACACTAACTCCAAGAGAAGCGAAAGTATTAAAATTAAGATTTGGATTAGAAGATGGTAAGGCAAGAACTTTGGAAGAAGTTGGAAAAGAGTTTCAAGTAACTCGTGAAAGAATAAGACAAATTGAAGCAAAAGCATTGAGAAAACTAAGACATCCATCTAGATCAAAAAGATTAAAAGATTATATGAATTAAAGATATTATGTAAATATAGCAAAAAAGACTTGATTTCAAGTCTTTTTTGTGTTATAATGTTCTTGTAAGTTATATAATATTAGAGGAGGAAAGGCTAGAGATAGCTTGATATAAAAAATGGGAGTATTACTTGATATAATTAATCAAATAAAAAAAATGCGGATCTAATATGGCTGATGGTGAAGTTGACGATGATAGGGAGTTTATTGATAATTCAGATTTGGATCCTGATGCTAAAAAATTATTTAATGATATAGAGAAAATGGAAAAGTTAATGAATAAAGGAGATGGAACAATTCCTGTAACACCTAAAAAAGGGAAAAAAGTTATTAAAGGCAATATGGATTATATAAATGGCGTAAGTGCAGAAAAAGTTCCACCAGCAAAATATGGAATGCATGATAGAGATGATAGAGAAGATTAATTATAATTATGAATATCTTTTCATAATTAGATGAAACGATAATTTTATTTTTATTGTATTATTTAAAGCCGATTAAATTATTAATCAGCTTTTTTTGTATTTTGCTTGACAATACTGAAAAATCGTGTTAAAATTTATTACTGTAAACTGCTTAGCTAAGGTTTATAAATACTATACAAATATAGTTACCTAAGTTGGAAGTTAGCGAGTATACGAAAAGGGAGGTGCATTTTGATGTACGCAATTATTGAAGCATGTGGAAGACAATATAAGGTGCAAGAAGGAGAAACAGTTTATTTTGAAAAACTTAATGAAGAAGAAGGAAAAAAGGTTTCTTTTGATAAAGTTGTTTTAGTTTCAGATGAAGGCAAAATACAAGTAGGAAATCCTTATGTTGCTGGATGCAAAGTTGAAGGAAAAGTTATTTCTAATGGTAGAGGAAAGAAAATATTAGTTTTCAAGTACAAACCTAAAAAGAATGAAAGAAAAACTAGAGGACATAGACAAGATTATACTAAAGTAGAAATTACTTCAATTAAAGCAAAAGCTGAAAAAGCAGAAAAAGCTGAAAAAACAAGCAAAAGTGAAAAAAAAGAAAATAAATAATTTTATAAATAAAATGTTTATAGATTATGATGCGAAAGGAGTGAATCTTAAATGGCACATAAAAAAGGTCAAGGTAGTGTTAAGAACGGAAGAGATAGTGAGTCAAAAAGATTAGGAAATAAAAAAGCTGATGGACAAATAGTTAAAGCTGGAAATATTTTAGTTAGACAAAGAGGAACTAATGTACATCCAGGAACTAATGTTGGAATCGGTAGTGATGATACTCTATTTGCTTTAAAAGATGGAACTGTAAAATTTGAAAGAAAAGGTAAAAATCAAAAGCAAGTTAGTGTTTATCCAGTAGAGTAAATATAATATTAAAGAAGTACACGCTGTAGTGTACTTTTTTGTTTTTTGCGAGGAAATTACGTGGAATATTTTCTAGATTAAATATAGAATATGTTTTATATGATTTAAAAAATATATAAAAAATACATAAAATATTTGAAAAAAAATATAATATATGATTTAATAATATGTAGTATATTTAAAAGGAGAATTTTTTATGGTAAGAAAGATAGGTGCTTTTTTAATAATAGTAATATTAATTGCTACATTAGTGTTTGTAGGATTTCTTATATTTAATATGGTAAAAGATAATGGTAATGATGAACCACAAGTAGTAGCAGAAGATGAGAAAGTTAAACCAGAAATTGTTTTAACACAAGAAGAAAATGAAAATGGTGAAATTGTTATTACCGTTAGTACTTCTGTTAATGATGATAATGGAATAAAAGAAATTTTACTTCCAGATGAAACAAAAGTTGTTGCAGAAACAGCAAAGTATGTAGTTGAAAAAAACGGAGAGTATGAATTTAAGGTTATTGCTAATAATGGACAATCTAATAGTGCAAAAATTGAAATAGATAGTATTGTTGAAAAATCTTATAAAAACCCTTATATTCCAAAGGGATTCTCAGTAATAGCTGATGATGTTGAAAGCGGTTTTGTTATAGAGGATGGTTATGGAAATCAATATGTATGGGTTCCAGTAGAAAATGGAAAACTAACAAGAACAAATGTATTTGACACTAATTATGAAGAAAATAGTAGTACTGCAACTGCATTAGTAAATAGTGCTGCTAAGTATTATGGATTTTATATTGGTAGATTTGAAGCATCAGAATATGAAGTAGATGGTAGAAAAACCGCAGCATCAATGAAAGGAAAAATACCATGGACTAATATCAATTGCCTAGATGCAATTGATTTTGCGACATCTTCAGGAGAAGTATTTGGCTATGAAGATTGTAGTACAGCTTTAGCTAGCAGTCATGCATGGGATTCAGTACTAAATTGGATAGACACAAAATATGAACATTATTCATCTAGCTTTGAATACGGAAATTATGATAATAATATGGTAAATCCAACAGGAACTACTAGTACTGATATAGTTTGCCAAATATGCGATTTAGCAGGAAATGTTAGTGAATGGACAACTGAAATTTATAAGAGCACTACAAATAAATCTACACAAGATGGAAAAAATATTATTTCAAGAGTCATAAGAGGTGGATCTGCAACATTAAATAGGACTCCTGCTAGTAGAAGAGGATATGCTGAGGATTTATTAGATGCTTATTGGGGATTTAGATTAGTATTATATAAATAAAATTATAAAATAAGAGGAATGATTTATGGATATAAAAGATTTGATCATAAAAAAAAGAAATAAGGAAGAACTATCCTTAGATGAAATAGAATATTTTATTAATTCTTATACTAATGGAGAAATATTAGAAGAGCAAGCTGCTAGTTTATTAACATTAATGTATATTAATGGTTTAAGTATAGAAGAAATGTCTATATTAACCAATAAAGTTGCAGAAACTGGAAAATTACAAGATTTATACAAATATTCAGATAGTATTATAGAATATCATCCAATTGGAGGTTTAGGAGATAAAATACTAATAGTACTTATGGCAATTTGTTCAGCAATTAAAATACCATTTGTAAAAATAGTAGATAGAGAGATTGGATTTTTAGACAAATTAGTAGGAATTGCTGGAAATAAGCTTGAGACTGATTTCGACGAAATTCGAGATAAAGTAAATAAAAAAGATATTGTTATAATAAATGAGCCAGATAATATTGCTCCTTTAGAAAAAAAATTTTATATGTTAAGAAAAAATATTGCTTGTAATGATGATATTTCACTAATTGCTATGAGTTTAATGAGTCAAAAAATAGCATTAGGAATGAAAAATATTGTTTTTGATATTACTTATGGAGAAAATGCTTATGTAAAGACATTTAAAGAGGCTAAAAAATTAGCGCAGTATTTAATAAAAATGGGTAAAGAATTAAAAAAAGGTGTAAAATGTGTAATAAGTGAAGAACAAGCACCAATTGGAAAATTTTTTGGTAACACATTAGAATTAAAAGAAGCTAAAGAGATTTTGCAAAATGTTATGACAGATGATGTAAAAGAATATATATTAAATGTTGGAAATAGTATATTAAGTCTTGTAAATGAAACAAATACTAAAGACCAAAATCAGAAACTTATTTTAGAAGTAATAGAAAATGGAACTGCATATCAAAAATTAGAAGAGTTTCTAGATCAAAATGGAAATTATGATGTTATGTCAGCAGAACATATAGTACCTGTGAAATCTGATTTTAGTGGATACATTGAAGAAATTGATGTTTCAATAATTAGAAAAATCTCTGTTGAATTAAATTCTATTAGATATAATAAGGATGATTATCTAGATATGGGAGCTGGTTTAGAATTTTGTAAAACAGTAGGAGACAAGGTTTCTAAAGAAGATGTATTAGGATATGTTCATACAAATGACATGAATAAAATAGATGATGCAGTAAAATCTTTACAAGAGGCATTTATTATATCTAATAAAAAAGTAAAAAAGAGTTCAAGAATAAAAGAAATCATTTAATTCTTGAAAAGTCGGTATAAATATTATATAATAGACAAAATTTGTTAGCTGGAAGAAGGGAAAAAAATGACAAATATATATAGAACTCACAATTGTGGAGAACTAAATATTAAAAATGTAAATCAAGAAGTTAAACTTGCAGGTTGGATTCAAAAAATTAGAAATTTAGGTGGTATGATTTTTATTGATTTGAGAGATGAATTTGGTATTACTCAAATAGTTGTTAATGATGAAGGGTTACAAAATATTGCAAAAGAATATAATACTGAAAGTTGTATTAATGTTTTTGGAAAAGTTGTAGAAAGAAGTAATAAAAATTTAAAAATACCTACTGGTGAGATTGAAGTTATAGCTTCATCTTTAGAGATTTTAGGAAAATGTAAAAATATACTTCCTTTTGAAGTTAATTCAGAACAGGAAGTTAGAGAAGATTTAAGATTAGAATATAGGTATTTGGATTTACGTTCAGAAAAACTACATAATAATATTTTACTTCGTTCTAAAATATTAAAAACATTTAGAGATAGAATGGATGAATTGGGTTTTACAGAAGTTCAAACTCCTATTATTGCTAATTCATCTCCAGAAGGTGCTAGAGATTATTTAGTGCCTAGTAGATTAAACCCAGGGGAATTTTATGCGCTTCCTCAAGCACCTCAGCAATTTAAACAATTGCTTATGGTAAGCGGATTTAATAAATACTATCAAATAGCACCATGCTTTAGAGATGAAGATCCAAGAAGTGATAGAGCTCCTGGAGAATTTTATCAATTAGATTTTGAAATGAGTTTTGCTACACAAGAAGATGTTTTCGAAGTAATTGAAAATGTTATACCTTATACATTTGAAAAACATACTAATTGTAAAGTTGATAAAGGACCATTTTTAAGAATTCCATATAATGAAGCTATGGAAAAATATGGTATTGATAAGCCAGACTTGAGAAATCCACTAGTTATTCAAGATGTTACTAAAGTATTTGAAAATTCAGATTTTAATGCATTTAAAAATAAAACTGTAAAAGCAATAGTTGTTCCAAATGGTGCTGAACAAGGAAGAAAATTTTTTGATAAAATGGTTGATTTTGCAACTTCTGAAGAAGTTGGGGCAAAAGGTTTAGCTTGGACAAAATTTGAAAGTGATGGAACTGTTCAAGGTGGTATTGCAAAATTTGTTACGGATGATATTAGGGAAAAATTAGAAAATGACTTTAATGTATCTTCAAATTCCGCTGTATTTTTCATTGCAGATGAACTTAAGAAAGCACAAAAAATTTCAGGTTTAATTAGAATTGAGCTTGGAAATAGATTAGACTTGCTTGAAAAAGATGTATTTAGAATGTGCTTTATAGTAGATTTTCCTATGTATGAGCTTTCAGATGAAGGAACTATAGATTTTAATCATAATCCATTTTCAATGCCACAAGGTGGATTAGAAGCTTTAGAAAATAAAAATCCACTTGATATTTTAGCATACCAATTTGACTTAGTTATAAATGGTTATGAAATTGCATCTGGTGCAGTTAGAAATCATAATCCAGAAATAATGGTAAAAGCATTTGAAATTGCGGGATACAAGGAAGAAGATGTTGAAAGTAGATTTGGAGCATTATATAATGCATTTCAATATGGAACACCTCCACATGCTGGAGCAGCACCTGGAATTGATAGGATAATAATGTTAATTGCTGGTGCAAATAATATTAGAGAAGTAATAGCATTTCCAAAAAATAAGAAAGCAAGAGATTTACTTATGAATTCACCATCTAAAGTTACAGAAAAACAATTGGAAGATGTACATATTAAACTAAATTTAACTAATGAATAGGGTTATAAGTTATCCGTAAACTTAAATATAGTTTGAGGAATTATTATGGAAAGAATTAAAAAAGTATTTATTATAATGATGCTTTGGCTAACATTATTAATATTTAATACTTATGCTAATACTGGTACAGTTAAGGTATCTGCTACTAGAATAAGAAAGGAGCCAAATACAACTTCTGAAATAATAACAAATATTTATGAAGGTGATGAAATAGAAATTGTTGGTGAAGAAGGTGAATGGCTTAAGATAACATATAAATCATATACTGGTTATGTGAAGAAGGAATTTATTAATGTTACAACAAGTGGGCAGGAAAAAAATAATACTGTAAATAATGTAATAGAAAAAACAAATACAAGTACTGATGAAAATATTAGCAATGAAATAAACTCAAGTAATAATGTTGAAGAAACACCTAATGCAAATAGTAATTTAAAAGATATAATTCCAGAAAGAGTTACTTTAAATTCTACATCTGTATTAAGATTGCTTCCAAGTTTTATGTCTAGAACAGTATCTAGTACAGAACAAGGAAAAGAATATGACAAAGTAAGTGAATTAAATGAATGGATTCAAATTACAGATGGTACTATAATTGGATGGATACCAAAGGCAAAAATAAATAATAATATAAATAGTGTGGTTGAAGAACCAACTTCTGAAAATAATATATCTGGTGATGTAAACAGTAGTACTCAGAATACAGTGAGTGTTGAAAACAAAGTTGAAGTTGCAAATCAAACAGTTGAAAACACTGTAAATACAAATACGAACACTAGTCAAATAGCAACTGCTAATTCAAGTGAAAATATGCCTAAATCAGGAAAAATAAATGTAGAAACAGCTAGAGTTAGGGCAGAAGCAAGTTCAAATGCTGAAATAATAGATGGATTAGATTATGGTAATACTGTAGAAATAATTTCTGAAAGTGGAGATTGGTATAAGATAAAATCTGGAAATATTGAAGGTTATGTAAGCAAAAGATTAATTACAGTTTCTGAAAACACAACTTCTAGAAGTTTGACTGAAAGTAGAGCAAACGAAATACAAGAAGATAATTCTCAAGTAGATGTTAAACAAAATAATGACTTAAATAGTATTTTACAAAATGAAACAGCATCAGCAGGTAGTGGTAATAATGTTGTAAATTTTGCAAAACAATATTTAGGATATCCATATGTTAGTGCTGGAAAAACACCAGAAACAGGTTTTGATTGTTCAGGATTTACAAGATATGTATTTATGCAATTCGGTATTTCTTTAGGTGGTTCTGCTGCTTCACAAGTAGGTAGTGGAGTAGAAGTATCTAGAGATTCTCTAATCTCTGGAGATTTACTACTTTTCTATGATGAGGGAAAAACTAAAATAGGACATACTGGTATATATATTGGGGACGGTAATTTTATTCATGCAGCAAATCCATCACGAGGAGTTGTTATAGATAATTTGAATACTAATTCGTATTATAATACTAGATTTATCAGCGCTAGAAGATTAGTAAATTAATAATTAATATAAATATAATTACAGGGGCTATTTAATAGCCCTTTTTTTTATATTCTTAGGAAAGTCATCCACGATAGTGGAGAGTTTCCTTAGAAGATAATTATGCGGAGTTTAGAGTTTCTTAGTGACGTAAGGAACTTAGAAACTTTTAATTCTGTTTTTTATATTCTTAGGAAAAAATGGAGGTAGAAGTTACAGTTTCAATATGAAAAAATTGTTTTTATTATTTTTAATATTCATAATTTGTTATGATATATATTTTGTTTGGAATTTTGAAAAAATATATGATAATGTTTTTACAATAAAAATGAGAGCTGAAATTATTTCATTACCAGAAGTAAAAAATACATATAATAAATATATTGTAAAAACAATTGATAATAAATATGTTAATAATTCTAAAGGGACAAATATTATAGCATACATCAATAAAGATATTAGTTTAAGTCCAGGAGATATTATTAGTATAGAAGGGAACATTAGCAAAGCTGAAGAAAGAAGGAACTTTGGTGGTTTTAATTATAATAGTTTTTTAAAACAAAAGAAAATATATGGGATTTTATATGCTGAAAAAGTTAATAAAATTAATAATAAATATGATTTATATTTTATTTTAGGATTTATAAAGCAATGTCTAAATAATAAATTGGATTTATTGTATAAAAATGAAGAATCTAATTTCTTAAAAAGTATACTAATAGGGGAAAAAGAGTTTTTAGATGATAGAATAAAAAATGATTTTAGAAATAGTAGTTTGTCTCATGTTTTAGCAATTTCTGGTATGCATGTTTCATATATAGTTATAGCTTTAAAATTTTTTTTTCAGAAAACAATAAAGAATAGAAAAATGCAAAATAGAATACTAATTGTTTTTTTATTTTTCTTTTCATTAATAACTGGACTGCAGCCTTCATGTATAAGAGCCTGTATAATGAATTCATTAGTATTGATAAGTGAAAATGTTTATTCTAAAAATAATATTTATATAAGTATTTGTATTTCTTTTTGTATTTTAATAATGATTAATCCATATAATATTTTTTCAGTAGGAATGTGGCTATCATTTATGGGGACTTTAGGAATAATATTATTTTCTAATTTTTTTATTAGAATATTAGAGCATATTGTAAATAAAAAAATAAGAGAAAATATAATTAAAAAAATTATTATGTATATCTTGAATTTATTTATTATTTGTGTTTCAGCACAAATAATGATTGTTCCAGTGATGCTATATAATTTCAATACATATTCTTTAACATTTTTTATTTCAAATATTTTATCATCTTTTTTAATTGGTCCGATTTTGATAATTGGTTATTTATCAATCATTATTTCTTATTTTTTTATTCCTATTTCAAAAATAATTGCAATCTTTGAAAATGTTTTAATTAAAATACTATTTATAATTACGGAATTTTGTAGTAAAATTCCATTTTCTGGTATTATAACTATTACTCCGTCAATATTTAGTATTATACTATATTATTTTATTATGGCTATTATAGTTTATTATTATTATATAAAAAAAATTAATATACTAAAATTAATTCTTAGCTTATCAAAAAAAGAAGAAAGAAAGAAGTATTATTTTAAGTTAAAAAAGTATTCAAAAAAGATTTATAAAATTATAGTAGTTTTTTTTCTTATTTTGATTTTGAATAAATATATGCTTATTAATTCAAACTTAAAAATATATTTTGTAGATGTGTCTCAAGGGGATTGTACTTTAATTAAAACTCCCAATGGAAAAAGTATTTTAATTGATGGAGGAGATGGTGGAAGTAATAATAAATATGATTATGGTGAAAATGTAGTTATTCCATACTTATTAGATAGAAAAATAAAAAAGATAGATTATATTATTATATCTCATTTTGATAGTGACCATGTTGGGGGATTGCTAGCTGTTATTGAAAAATTAAAAGTAAATACAGTTATTATTTCAAGGCAAGTTGAAAATTCAGATAATTATCAAAAATTCAAAGAAATAGTAAGAAAAAAGAATTTAAAAGTATATGTAGTAAAAATGAGTGATAGACTTCAAATAGAAAAGAACCTATATATTGATTTTTTATGGTCAGGTGATGATTTTGTTGATGAAAATGCCTTGAATAATAATTCAATAGTTTGTAAAGTTTGCTATAATAGTTTTTCTTGTATTTTTACTGGCGATATAGAAGCAATTGCTGAAAATAAAATATTGACTAAATATGAAAATAATTTAGAAATATTAAATTCAAGTGTTTTAAAAGTAGGTCATCATGGCTCTAAAACTTCATCGACACAAGATTTCATTAATGTTATAAATCCCCAAATAGCATTGATTGGGGTAGGAAAAAATAATAAATTTGGTCATCCAAATGATGAAGTAATAGAAAGATTAGAAAATAAACGGCATTAAAATATATAGAACTGATGTAATGGGAGAGATAAGTCTAGAAATAGATAAAAGAGGAAAAATTATAATTAAAAGCCGTATAAAATAATTTTTTATTATTGTAAAACAAATGCTGAAGTAATATAATAATATTATTATATTTATTAAAAGGGGAGATAAAAAATGGAAAAAAGAGAAGTAAAACCATTTACAATGTGGAAACATTTTAAAGGAACAAAAGCATTTGTAATCACAGTAGCAAATCACAGTGAAACTGGAGAACCATTAGTTGTTTATAATTGTATGGATAATGCTGGAAAAACTAATCATAAAGATGGTATTTATGCTAGACCTCTAAGTATGTTTTTATCAGAAGTTGATCACGAAAAATATCCAGAAGTAACTCAAAAATATCGATTTGAAGAAATAAAATAAATAGTAATATGTTTTAACCATGAATAATAATTCTAAATTTATACATACTAAATGTAGGTGATTAGATGAAGAGAATTATTTTTTATGGTTTTTTAATATTTGTTTTTTCAATTGGTATTGGGTATTATTATTCATCACTTTGGAAAAGTCAGAATCCAAATTTTTTAGCTAAAAATGAAATGAAGAATGAAATTATAGAGAAAACATCTTGGAATGAGGAAAAGCTTAGTTATAATGCAAGTTTCGGATTAAAAAAGAATTATAAAGAATGTGGGCATAGTGAATTTCAATATTCCGAACTGCCAAAAGAGTTTATAAATATGACCAAAGATGATATTTCAAAATTATATTCTAATTGGAATGTTGAAGAATTTAGCAGTAAAAATTTGGTTTTATCTCAAGATATCGAAGGATACTGTGATGAACATTATGTTTTAAAAATTGGTGATGATAATATTGAAGTTTACAAATTAATGGGAAAGAATAAAACTAAATTTTATAAAGATACAAATATAAGCAAAGAATATTTAACTTCAGAAGATTTAAATAATTTAAGAGAAGGAATTTTTGTATATGGAATTAAAAATCTAAATTCAGTAATTGAAGATTTTGAATAGAAAAAGAAAGAGAAGACAATAGGATGTTGGCTTCTCTTTCTTTTTCTTATTACTATCTTTTAAACTTTAAACTTTAGTTTATCATTTTCAACATAACCATATATTGTTTTTCCAGCTGTAACATCATTTTTTAAAATCATATCAGCAATTTCATCTTCAACATATCGTTGAATAGCTCTTCTTAAAGGTCTTGCTCCATATTTTAAGTCTGTTCCTTGATGCACAAGGAATTTTTTAGCTTCTAAATCTAATTCTAGTTTTATTTCTTTATTTTCTAAAGCTTCAGATGTTTTTTCTAATAACAAGTCTACAATTTGTAATAATTCAGTTTCTGTAAGTGGATTGAATACGATAGTTTCATCAACTCTATTTAAGAATTCTGGTCTAAATAAATCTTTTAATGCATTTAGCATTTTATCGCCATTAACTATTGACTGATTTCCAAAACCAATAGAATTTGTATTTAAGTTTGATCCAGCATTTGAGGTCATAATTAAAATTGTATTTTCAAAACTTACTGTATTTCCTTGACTATCTGTAAGTTTTCCATCATCTAATACTTGTAATAATATATTAAATACATCTGGATGTGCTTTTTCGATTTCATCTAACAAAATAATAGAGTATGGTCTTCTTTTTACTTTTTCAGTAAGTTGACCTGCATCATCATATCCTACATAACCTGGAGGTGAACCAATTAATTTTGAAGTTGAATGACTTTCCATATATTCAGACATATCTATTCTAATAATAGCATCTTCACTACCAAACATTTCATAAGCTAATGCTTTGGCAAGCTCTGTTTTACCAACACCAGTAGGACCAACAAATATAAATGATGGTGGTCTTTTGGTACTTTGTAGACCAGCTCTATTTCTTCTAATTGCTTTAGATACAGCTTTTACAGCATCATCTTGTGAAATAATATGCTTGTGTAGATTAGCTTCTAAGTTTAGTAATTTTTGTGTTTCTGCTTCAGTAATTTTTGTTACTGGAATTTTTGTCCATCTTTCAATAACTTCTGCAATATCTTGTACAGTTAAAATAGATGGTTTTAAATCTTTTTCTATTTCTTTCATTCTATCTGTAAGTGTACATTCTTTAGTTTTAAGGTCGGCTGCTTTTTGATATTCTTCAATAGAATCAGAAGATACAGCTTCTTCTTTCTCTTCAGCAACTTTTTTTAGTTCATTTTTTATTAGCTCAAGTTCAAATAGAGCTTTGTTCTTTAAATTAATTTTAGAACACGCTTCATCAATTAAATCGATAGCTTTATCTGGTAAAAATCTATCATGAATGTATTTTTCAGACATTTTAACAGTTTTTTCAATTATATCGTTAGTAATAGATACTTTATGATAATCTTCATAATATTTTTTTATACCTTTTAATATTTCAATTGTTTCATCAATTGTTGGTTCTTCAACTATAATTGGTTGAAATCTTCTTTCTAATGCAGAGTCTTTTTCGATGTATTTTCTGTATTCTTTTAATGTTGTTGTTCCAATTAATTGAATCTCACCATTAGATAAAGAAGGTTTTAAAATATTTGCAGCATTCATAGAATGTTCTGCATCTCCGGCACCTATTATATTGTGTATTTCATCTATTACTAAAATTATATTTCCATAAAGCTTACATTCATCTACTAAAGATTTCATTCTTGCTTCGAATTGACCACGAAATTGTGTTCCGGCAATAATTGAAGTCATATCTAATAAATAAACCTCTTTATTTAAAAGCTTTGCTGGGACTTCTTGCTTAGCAATTTTTATTGCTAAGCCTTGTGCAATTGCTGTTTTACCAACACCAGGTTCACCAATTAAACAAGGATTATTTTTAGAACGTCTATTTAAAATTTGAATCATTCTTTCGATTTCTTGATCTCTTCCAATAACTGTATCTAATTCGTTGTTTTTAGCTTTTTCTGTAAGGTTTGTTCCAAATGTATCTAAAAATTTCTTTTTATTGTTTTTTTGCTTTTTTTGAACTTTTACAGTTTTACCTGATGAATTATTTTGTTGTTCTTCTGAAGAATCAGATTTATCATTTTCATTATTTGATTTAAAAATTCCAAAAATGCTTTTTAATGGATTTTCAGAATCGTTAGAGATGTTATTAATTTCATCAGGATTCATTCCTAAAGCATCTAAATTCATATTTTCAGAAAAATCTTTTAAAATATTTTCAAATTGACTAGACATATCTTCTAATTCTTCATTTGAAATATTAGCATTTTTTGCTAATACTTCAAGCGGATTTATTCCCTTTTCTTTTGCACAATTATAACAAAGACCTTCAACACTTTTTTTGTTATTTTCAATTTTATTTATAAACACAACAGCTGTGTTTTTATTACATACTGAACATATCATATTTAATCTCCTTGAATATATAATTTACTTTTGTCTAAACATAATAATACAATATTTTTTATTTATAGTCAATGGATTTTTTACTTGAAAATCATAATTCTTATGGAAAAAATTAGCAAACATCACTTGCGAGTGCTATTTTAGAAATTAAAAAAAATTTGATATTTTTATATATAAGTGCTATAATGAAATCACTTTATAAATTAAGGAGTTGCAAATGAAAAGAGCTATAAGAAAATTTGTTGGTTCACTTAATGGACCTAGAAGATATATTTTTTATGCGGCATTGGTATTAATATGTATTGTTGCAATTTGTTTAGGCATATATGCTCAATTTTTTTATAAATATTCTGACACAGACGTACTTATGCTAGGAAATATTGGAAGTGAAAAAAATGCTGAAGAAATAGCATTACTAAAAACGAAATTTAATGAGTTATTTGAAAATAAATTATATAATGAAAATGAGAATATTTCGGTTGATAAAAAAGATTATTCAATGAATATAATTTATACAAATTATAATTTAGTTAATGAAGATGAAAATTTTTATAGTGTAAATGCCCAAATACCAATCATTAATATTGATTCAGAAACTATAAATGATATTAATGCAAAAATAAAAAATGAATTTTATGATAAAGCATATAATATCATGAGAAAAACGGAAGGGAATACTGTTTATACAGTTTCTTGGGTAGGATATGTAAATGGTGATATATTGTCATTGGCAATAAAGTCATCATTAAAAGAAGAAGGAAAAGCTGAAAGAGTTGGAGTAAAAACATATAATTACGATTTAAAAGGTGATAAGCTCGTTTCATTATTAGATTTAATAGATCTAAAACAAACTACTCCAAATAAAGTTCAATCAACCATTGATTCAGATGTAAAACAAGCATATACAAATGCAAAAATTATAGCAGCTGAGTATGGAACTTTATATGAAAGAGATTTGTCAAGTGATATTTATAAAGTTGAAAATACTCAAAACTTTTTTCTAACGCAAGATGGAAATATATACATTGTATATGCATATGGAAATGATGATTATACAAATGAAATGGATATAATAATATTTTAAATAAGGGGGGTTTTTTACCTTGAAAAAGAAAAGTATAGTAGTGTTAATACTTTTACTTATAATAATAACAACGAATGTAAATGTAAAAGCTACAGAAAATTCTGATGCTCCACCTAATGAAATACAAATAGAAGAGAATATAAATCAAGAAAACCAAGAACAACAAATTATAGCAAGAGACATCGTTACTATTGAAACGGTGGGTAGAGTAATTGAAACTAATGGAGTAAAAGAAGTTGAATCAGGCGAGTTTACTGATAGGCTTCAGGATATTACGATAGAAATAATAAAAGGAGATTATATTGGAGAAGAGTATCATACAACGTATAATTTGTCATATGATATAGAAGGAAAAATACAAGCATATGAGTTAGAAGTTGGCGACAAAGTTACAGTAGAAATAGTTGAAGAAAATGGAAATACTACAGTAACAGTACAAGATGTTGCAAGATCTAATTACATAATTTGGATGTTTATTGTGTTTTTACTAAGTATAATTGTAGTTGGAGGAAAAAGTGGAGTTAAGGCAATAATTGGGTTACTTTTAACAATATTATTTATATATATAATATTGATTAGAAAGGTATTTGAAGGTCAAAATGCAATAGGTTTAGCAATAGGAACAGCAATGTTAGTAATTATTTCGACATTTATTGTTATTGGTGGTATAAACAAGAAAATCTTTACAGCAGCAATAGGTACTCTTGGAGGTGTTATTACAGCTGGTGGAATTGCTTTTATATTTAATCATTTAGCTAAAATGACTGGGGCATGCGAAGATGCTATTCAATTAAGTGTAAATATGACAAATATAAGTTTTAATTTTAGAGATTTATTGCTGGCAGGCATAATAGTTTCATCTTTAGGGGCATGTATGGATGTTGGAATGTCTATAGCATCAAGTTTAGATGAAATTAAAATGAAGAAACCAGATATAACATGGCTAGAATTATTAAAAAGTGGAATGAATATAGGTAGAGATGTTATTGGAACAATGACTAATACATTAATATTAGCTTATGTAGGAAATTCAATAACACTAATATTATTGTTTATGGCATGCAATATGAATTTGATTGATATTTTCAATAAAGAAACAATTGCTGAGCAAATAATTAGTGCTTTAGCAGGTAGTATGGGAGTTGTATATACTGTTCCTATTACATCATTTGTATATGCTATTTTAAATAAAGATAAAACAGTATATAAAAAAGAATCTGAAAACAGAATCAACGGAAAAAGAAGTTTAAAAATATAAAAAGGTCAAAATTAATGAAGTGAACTACCTAAAGTTCACTTCATTAATTTTTTGAATTATAATTATCTAAAGAAATCAAATACTGAAAAATCATCATCTTCTTTAAACTGCTGATATTTACCATTTTTAGAATTCTCTTCAGATTGTTTATCTTCTTGAGGCATTTCAGTAAGAGTTACCTTAACTTCAATTTCTTCATTATTTCTCATAATTGTAAGAGTTACTGTATCACCAATGTTGTAAGTATATTTAATTTTGTTTAATTCATTTACAGATTTAACTTCATTTCCTTCGATTTTTGTAATTATATCTGTTTGTTTTATACCTGCTTTGTCTGCTGGTGAATCTTTCTCAACAGATTCAACATAAACTCCTTCAGGAAGATTATATCTTTTTGCAGTAGCACTATCTAATGCAGAGCCAGATATTCCTATATATGGTCTTTTAACAGTTTTATTTTCGATTAATTGATTTACAATGGAAGTAGTTGATGATATAGGTATTGCAAATCCAACACCTTCTATACCAGTTCCAGCAAGTTTAAGAGTGTTAATTCCTATAACTTCGCCATTTGCATTAACCAAAGCACCACCACTATTTCCTGAGTTTATAGCAGCATCTGTTTGAATAGCAGTATAAGTTACTCCATCACTTTCAACTTCTCTGTTAACAGCACTTACAACACCACATGTTACAGAATAATCCATTCCAAGTGGATTACCAATTGCCATTACAAATTCTCCAACTTTGACATTACCAGAATCTCCGAGAGTTGCTGGAGTAAGGCCAGTTTTATCAATTTTTATAACAGCTAGGTCTGTATAACTATCTGTACCAACAACTGTTGCATCATAGCTCTCAGTGTCACCATAAATATTTACTTTTAAACCGGTTGCTTCTTGAATTGCATAATAACTATAAGAGCTCTCAGAAGAAATAACATGATTATTTGTTAAAATGTAACCATCTTCTGAAATAATAATTCCTGAACCAGTTGCTTCTGCTGATGAACTTCCACCAAAAATACTACTTATTTGATAAGTTACTGTAATACCAACAACTGATGGTAGAACTTTTTCAGCTACTGAAATTGATGTGTCAGAATAATTTGATAAACTAACAACTTTACTTTCTCCATTTGAACTAGCGGATATTACAGTTTTTAAGTCATTTGTGTTTAGTAGTTTTTGTTTTATAGATGGAACTGAAAAACATGTTCCAACTACAAGAGTGGCTCCTATAATTCCAGAAAGAAAGGGAACAAAGACACTTTTTCCAAATCCAGAATTAGAGTGCTTTATAGGACTTTTTTTGAAGGAATTATTTGAACTAAAGTTAAATTCATTTTCATCATTCATTTTATTTTACCTCCATAATAATATTTTTCTACATATCATAAATATAATAACGCAAATTAATTTTAGATACAATAGAAATAATTGAGAAATTTTGTATTACAAAAAAATAATTAATTTTATTGAAATATTTTTTCTATAAAGATATAATATCGTTATAAAATTAAAATAAACTTAAAAATTTAATTTTTTTGTAAAGAATATAAAAATGGCTGAAAGGTATAATACAATTATATGAAAGAAAAAGAAATTGAAAGATTAAATATTTTAAAAGAGGAAGAAAGAAAAATATATGCTAATAAAGTTGAATACATTTGTGGTATAGATGAAGCAGGACGTGGTCCACTCGCAGGGCCTGTTGTTGTAGGAGCAGTTATATTGCCTAAAGACTCTTTTATAGAAGGAATAAATGATTCTAAAAAAATATCTGAAAAAAAGAGAGAAAAGCTTTATGATATAATAACTGAAGAAGCAATTGCATATAGTGTAGGAATTGTGAGTCAAAATACAATAGATGAAATAAATATTTTAAATGCAACAAAATTAGGGGTGAAAATTGCGTTAGAAGAACTTAAATTTAAACCAGATATGATAATGATAGATGCATTAAAAGGAATGGATACATTGGGAATTCCATATATGTCAATTATTAAAGGCGATGCTAAATGTTATTCTATTTCAGCAGCATCAATTATTGCTAAAGTAACTAGAGATAGACTGATGAGACAATGGGATGAGTTATATCCAGTATATGGTTTTTCAAAACATAAAGGATATGGAACAAAGGAACATATTGAAAACATTAAAAAATATGGACCTTGTATATTACATAGAAAGACATTTATAAAAAATTTTATATAAAAGGTTTATAGATTTCTTCCATAAAATCTAAATCTAATACAAGGGATGAAAAAATGGATATAGTTAGTATAATAAGAAGAAAACGAGAAAAGCAAGAATTAAATGATGAGGAAATAAGATATTTTGTGAGTAAATATGTTAGAGATGAAATTACAGATGCTCAAGCAGCTGCACTTATGAGTTATATTTATATAAATGGACTAACAGCAGATGAAATACTAAACTTAAGTAAGGCAATGGCAAGTTCTGGAGATATGATTGATTTATCTGAAATTTCTGAAAATATTGTAGATAAACATTCAACTGGGGGTGTTGGGGATAAAGCAAGTATTTTACTTATGCCAATACTAGCATCTTTAAATATACCTGTTGCAAAAATATTAAATAGAGGTTATGGAATTACAGGTGGAATTATAGATAAATTAGAATCAATACCCGGATTCAATACTAATTTATCTAATGAAGAATTTTTAAAAAATTTAAAAGATGTAGGAGTATCTGTAATGGCCCAAGGCTTAAATTTGGCTCCTGCAGAGAGTAAAATGTATAGATTAAGAAACCAAATTGGTTGCGAAAATAGCTTACCTATTTTAGCATCAAGTTTAATGAGCTTAAAGCTTGCTACTGGAAGTAATAAAATTGTTTTTGATATTACATTTGGAAAAGGAACTTATATAGAAACAAAAGAAGAGGCTAGAAGACTTGCTAAACTATTAATTAAACTTGGAAAAACATTAAATAAAGAAGTGGTTTGCTTGATATCAAGTATTAGTCAGCCACTTGGAACATCTATAGGTGATGTTTTAGAAATAAAAGAAACAATAATGGCATTAAGAGGAATTATATCTGAAGATTTAGGGAATATGGTAGAAGTATTAGGAAGTCTGATGATTTCACTTGCAACTGATAATAAAGATTTAGATGAAAATACTCAAATGATAAAAGAAACAATAAAATCAGGAAAAGCTTTCGATAAATTTAAAGAAATGATAGAAAAGCAGGGGGGAGATACTAATTATGTTGATGATCCGGAATTACTTCCAAGGTCAAAATATATTATGCCTGTACTATCTACAGAGTCTGGAACTGTAGAGTCAATTGACACTGATATAGTTGGAAGTATAGCAATTTATTTAGGGGCTGGAAGGATGAAAAATGCCGAATCTGTAAATGCTACTTCAGGTATAACTTTAAATAAAAAGATAGGTGATATGGTTTTAGTTGGAGAAACACTAGCATATGTTCATACAGATGATGATAAAAAGATTAATGGTACTACTCAACAATTAAAAGAAGCATTTAAAATAACTAATAAAAAAATTAATAATAATTCAAGTTATATAGAGATTATAAAATAATATAAAAAGTGGTGGTATAATTTATGAATATTCTTGATATAATTGAAAAGAAAAAAAATAGAAAAGAATTGTCTAATGAAGAAATAGATTTTTTCATCAAGAAATATACTTCTGATGAAATTCCAGATTACCAGGCTGCTGCATTAATTATGGCAATTTGTATTAATGGAATGACTCAGGATGAAATAGTATCTTTAACAAATTCAATGGCTAGTTCAGGTGAAATACTTGATTTAAGTGAAATATCAAATAATATTGTGGATAAACATTCTACTGGAGGGGTAGGAGACAAGGTTACACTAATTGTTTCCCCGATAGTTTCAGCTCTTGGAGTTCCAATAGCTAAAATGAGTGGGAGAGGGCTTGGTATAACAGGTGGAACAATAGATAAGTTGGAATCCATACCAGGATATAAAACTAATATATCAATAGAAGATTTCAAAAAAAATGTTAAAGAAATAGGTATAAGTTTAATTGGACAAACATTAAATTTGGCGCCTGCAGATAAAAAAATATATGCATTAAGAGATGCTATTTCATGTACAAATAGTATTCCACTTATTGCTTCAAGTATAATGAGTAAAAAAATAGCAGCAGGTGCTAGTTCAATAGTATTAGATGTTACATGTGGAAATGGGGCATTTATGAAAGATAAAGAACAAGCATTAAAACTTGCTAAGATGATGTCTTTGATAGGAAAATGGTCAAATAGAAAAGTTACATGTATTCTTACCAATATGGATGAGCCTCTTGGAAAAAATATTGGTAATTCATTAGAAATTATTGAAGCAGTTGAAGCACTAAATGGAAATATGGCAAAGGATGTTAAAGAAGTTATTTTAACAATTTCAGCATACATGATGAAATTATCTGGTAAATTTTCTAATATTAGCGATAATAAGAAAAAAGCATTAGAAGTAATAAAAAATGGTAAAGCTTTAGAAAAGTTTAAAGAATTAGTAAAAGCTCAGGGGGGAGATGTAACTTATATAGAGGATTTAGATAAATTCGAAAAAGCACCAATAATAACTCCTGTTATTTCTGAAAGAGAAGGATATGTAGAAAAACTGGATGCTGGAATAATAGGTAGAGCTGGAGTGGATTTGGGCATAGGAAGAATGAATAAAGAAGATGAAATTGATTCAAGAGTCGGAATAAGACTAGAGAAAAAAATAGGAGATAAAGTAAAAAAAGGTTCTATTTTGGCCTATGTGCATGCAAATAATCCTGAGAAAGCTGAAAACTGTATTAAAGAAATGCTTAAAGCATATAAAATTGGAAATAAAAAAGTAATTAAGAAAAATGTTTTGGAAATAATATAAAATATTATATTGGTGTTAAAAGAAGAAAGGGGAAAAAATGCAAGAGACAAAAGATTTAAAAGAAAAATTATTTAAAAATAAGAAGACAGGATGGGAAAAACTTTCTGATGAAGAACTTAAAAATATATTTCAGTTTGCAGATGAATATATGTACTATTTAAATTCTTCAAAAACAGAAAAAGCTATTATTAAAAATTCAAAAGATATTTTAATAAAAAATGGATTTGTTGATATTTCAGAAAAAGAAGAACTAAAACCAGGTGATAAAATTTTTTATGTAAATAGAGGAAGAAATTTATTTATTGCAGTCATAGGAGAAAAAAACTTGGAAGAAGGAATGAGAATTGTCGCTAGCCATTCAGATTCTCCAAGAATAGATTTAAAACAAAATCCTGTTTATGAAGATACAGACTTAGCAATGCTTAAAACGCATTATTATGGTGGAATAAAAAAATATCAATGGGTTAATATTCCACTTAGTATGCAAGGAATTGTAGTAAAACCAAATGGTGAGAAAATTGAAATAAATATAGGTGAAAAAGATGAAGATCCAATTTTTACAATTTCAGATTTACTTCCTCATTTAGCTCAGGAGCAAATGAAAAAGAATGCATCTGAAGTTGTTGAAGGTGAGCAATTAAATGTTCTTATGGGAAGTATTCCATATAAAGATGATGAAGTACCTGAAAGAGTTAAGCTTAATGTTATGAAATTACTATATGACAGATACGGAATTACTGAATATGATTTTGCAAGTTCTGAAATTGAGATGGTTCCAGCATATAAAGCAAGGAGTACAGGACTAGATTATAGTATGATTGCTGGATATGGTCAGGATGATAAAGTATGTTGCTATACAGGTCTTAGAGCCATATTAGATATTGAAAATCCTAAACATACTGCTGTATGCATATTAACAGATAGAGAAGAGGTTGGATTTGATGGAATATCTGGAATGCAATCACAGATATTTGATACATTTGTTTTAGAAATGCTTGAAAAAACTGGAAATGTTAAACCTAGTTCATTAAATAAAACATATTCAAATACTAAGGCTCTTTCAGCTGATGTTGATGCGGCATATAACCCTAATTTTGCTTATGCATTTGAAAAAAACAATACCGGATATTTTGGCAAAGGAATTAGTTTAGTAAAATATACAGGTGCGAGAGGTAAATCTGGAGCATCTGAAGCACCTGCAGAATTTGTTGCAGAAATTAGAAAGATTTTTGACGATGAGAATATAAAATATCAAGCATGTGAATTAGGACGAGTAGATAAAGGTGGAGGAGGAACAATTGCACTAACACTTGCAAATAGAGGAATGGAAGTATTAGATGCAGGGGTTCCAGTAATGGGAATGCATTCACCATATGAAATTACAAGTAAAGTTGACGTTTATAATGCATACAAAGGATATAGAGCATTTTTCAAAATATAGATAAAATTAAAATCCTTATTGTTAAAATAAGGATTTTATGCTATAAATAATGTATAATAAGATTATAAAAGGAGAATTTGTATGACACATCTAATATTTATACCAATAATTTTTGTAGCAGTTATAATTAGACTTGTTTCAGCAAGATATGAATTGAAATTATTTGCATTTATTTCAAAAGTTGCAATTATTGTTTCTGCAATACTATTTATATATTTCTTTTTAGATTATAAAGGATTTAATGTAATAGTTTATTTAAGAGGATTATTGCAAATTTAGTTTTAGAAGTTTTTGATGGAATGCATAAAAAAAATAAAACAATTTTAAATTAATTGTTTTATTTTTTTTTATTTATGATATAATGCAAATGATATATAATTGCAAAATTTATGTTTAAATTAATTCCGTAGAAAAAGAATTACTAAACGAAGAAAGGAGAAATACTAGATTAGCTAGTATAAGTGTTTAATATGGATAATGAAAAATGTGATGGTTGTAACTCAGAAAATACAGAGATGAATGATATTTTAAACAAATATAAGCAAGATAAAAGTAATCTTATTCAGATTTTAAATGAAGTTCAAGAGTATTATGGATATGTTCCTGAAAAAGCTATGCTTGAAATATCTGAGTATTTAAGTATTACTATGGCAGAGATTTATGGTGTAGTTACATTTTATTCAAGATTTACTCTAAAACCTAAAGGAAAACATCATATAGCAGTTTGCTTGGGGACAGCTTGTTTTGTTAAAGGCTCTGAAAAAATATTAGACAGAGCAAAAGAAAGACTAGGAATAGATATAGGAGAGACAACAAAAGATGGAAAGTTTTCATTAGAAGCAACAAGGTGTGTTGGAGCGTGTGGATTAGCACCCGTATTTACAGTAAATAACGAAGTTTATGGAAAAGCAACAGTAAAAATGCTAGATGAAGTTATAGATAAATGTATGGAAGAAAATGAATAATTAGTATTTATTTCACATAGACATTTAGCATTAAATGATATATATTTTATTTTGAAAGGCAAATAAAGTTAGCCTTTAGAAAGGATTGAGTTTGAATGAAAACTTTAGAAGAAATAAATAATATTAGGGAAACAAAGAGAAGAGAACTTGATTTAAGAGTAAATACTTCAGCTGATACTCGTGAAAAACATATTTTAGTTTGTCATGGTACAGGCTGTACATCATCTAAGTCTCCTAAAATATTGGAAAATTTTAGAAAAATAATTGAAGAAAAAAATATAGAAAATGTTAGAGTTATTCAAACAGGATGTTTTGGATTATGTGCAAAAGGTCCAATTGTAATTATAAGACCTGAAGATGTTTTTTATGCAATGGTTAAACCAGAAGATTGCGAAGAAATAATTGAAAAACATATTCAAAATGGAGAAATAGTCGAAAGATTACTTTGTAAAGATATAGATAATTCAGTTGTAAAAAAATTGGATGAACTTACTTTTTACAAAAAACAAAAAAGAATAGCTCTAAAAAATTGTGGAGTAATAGATCCTGAAAATATTGATGAATATATTGCATTTGATGGATATAAAGCTCTTCAAAAAGTTTTATTTGAAATGTCACCAGATGATGTAATAAATGAAGTCTCTAATTCAGGTTTAAGAGGTCGTGGTGGAGCAGGATTCCCAACAGGAAAAAAATGGTCTTTTACAAAGATGGCAGAAGGTGACCAAAAATATGTTGTATGTAATGCAGATGAAGGTGATCCAGGTGCATTCATGGATAGAAGTATATTAGAAGGCGACCCACACTGTGTTGTTGAAGCTATGATGATAGCAGGATATGCTATTGGAGCAAATAAAGGATATATTTATGTAAGAGCTGAATATCCAATTGCTGTTAAACGTTTTCAAATAGCAATAGACCAAGCAAGAGATTATGGAATTTTAGGTGATAATATTTGGGGCACAGAATTTAGTTTTGATTTAGAAATAAGACTTGGCGCAGGTGCATTTGTTTGTGGAGAAGAAACAGCACTTTTAGAATCAATAGAAGGAAGACGTGGGCAACCAAGACTAAAGCCACCTTTCCCAGCAAATGCAGGCCTATTTGGTAAGCCAACTTTAATTAATAATGTTGAAACATATGCTAATATTACAAAAATAATATTAAATGGTGCTGAATGGTATTCATCAATAGGTACAGAAACATCTAAAGGAACTAAAGTATTTGCTTTAGGTGGAAATGTTAATAACATAGGGTTAGTTGAAGTTCCAATGGGAGTTACTTTAAGAGAAATAGTCTTTGATATAGGTGGTGGAATACCAAATGGAAGAAAATTTAAAGCAGCTCAAACTGGAGGACCTTCAGGAGGATGTATAACTGAGGAAAACTTAGATACTCCAATTGATTATGAATCACTAAAAGCGATAGGTTCAATGATGGGATCTGGTGGATTAATAGTAATGGATGATTCAAAGTGTATGGTTAATTTAGCCAAATTTTATTTAGGATTTACATATGATGAATCATGCGGAAAATGTACACCATGTAGAGTTGGAACCAAAAGACTTCTTGAAATACTAGAAAGAATAACTGAAGGAAAAGGTGAAGAAGGAGATATAGAAAAATTAGAAAAACTAAGTAGAAACATAAAGAATGCATCTGTATGTGGTCTTGGACAAACGGCACCTAATCCAGTAGAGAGTACTATAAGATTTTTCAGACATGAATATGAAGACCATATTAAAAATAAACATTGTGAAGCTGGTGAATGTAAAGCATTAATGAAATTATTTATTGACCCAGAAAAATGTAAAGGATGTGGATTGTGTAAGAGAAATTGTCCAGTTGGATGTATTTCTGGTGAACCAGGCAAAACTCATAGTATAGATACAGAAAAATGTATAAAATGTGGAACTTGTATTACTAAATGTCCGTTCCATGCAATTGCAAATAAATAATTTAATAAAATAAGAAAAGGAGTAAAAAAATGAGTATTGGTGTATTAGTTTTTGATTTACTATTTATAATTTTAGGAGGAATATCTTTATATTATAATAAAAAGGAAAAAGATGATGAAACATTTGGATTTAACATAAAATTATTAGAAGGTTTTTTAGCAACTTTTATAGTTGCAACAGTAATATTCTTACTTATAAGAAATAATGCAAAATATTATACACAAAGCCCTGGAAATCCTGGAACAGCATATATGCTTGCATTAATTGTTATCGCTTTGCAAATAATTGGATTAATAATTTGTATAATTAAATCTAATTATAAAGAAAAATTAAGAATGCCAGGTGTTGTAGCTGGATTTGCAATATCATTAATAATTGGAATTGGAGTTTATATGTTTATTAAATCTACAAGTGGATATATAGGACTTGCACCAGTTAACTTTTATGAAATGCTTAAAACATTTGCTGGAGAATTATTTACTGTAGTTTGTACTGCATTTGTATGCAATAATTTATTTGTATATTGCATGTTTAAAGACAAAGAATAATAAAGAGGAGGAATCTTAAAAATGATTCACTTAAAAATTAATGATAGAGATGTTGAGATAGAAGAAGGCTCAACAATTTTAGAAGCTGCAAGAAAAATTAATATTGATATACCTACACTTTGTTTCTTAAAAGATATTAATGAAGTTGGTGACTGTAGGATGTGTGTAGTAGAAGTTGAAGGCAGACGTGGAATGACTCCTGCTTGTATAACCAAAGCTCAAGAAGGTATGATTGTAAAAACTGCTACACCAGCTATTCTAGAAGCAAGAGAAGTTGTATTAGATTTAATTTTATCTAATCATGATAGAAAATGTTTAACATGTATTAGAAATGGTAGTTGCGAGCTTCAAAAATTAGCTCAGGAATTTAATAAAGATGAAATTGAATTTGATGGCGAAAGAATAGAAAAAACTATAGATGATTTATCACCTTCAATTGTAAGAGATAATAATAAATGTATCTTATGTAGAAGATGTGTTGCAGCTTGTAAAAAGGTCCAGGGGATAGGTGCAATAGATTGTGCAAATCGTGGATTTAATTCAAGTGTATCAACATATAAAGAATTAAGTTTAAAAGATGTAAATTGTACATTTTGTGGACAATGTATAGAAGCTTGTCCTGTTGGAGCTCTAAAAGAGAAGGATTCAACAAAAGAAGTATGGAGAGCACTTCGTGATGAAAATAAATATGTTGTTGTACAAACAGCACCAGCAGTAAGAGTGGCTCTTGGTGAAGAATTTGGAATGGAAATTGGTTCAAA
The DNA here is from genome assembly GCA_002449785.1 of Clostridiales bacterium UBA7001. Classification (GTDB taxonomy): domain Bacteria; phylum Bacillota; class Clostridia; order TANB77; family CAG-508; genus Scatovivens. Next base: position 9,642 of record DJXP01000043.1, on the reverse strand, counting down.
TGTTGCAGGTAAAATGGTAACAGCCCTAAGGCTTTTAGGATTTGATAAAGTTTTTGATACAAATACAGGTGCTGATTTTACAATTATAGAAGAAGGAACTGAATTTATAAATAGACTAACTACAGGTGGCACTCTTCCAATGATTACATCTTGCAGTCCAGGATGGGTAAGATATTTAGAATTAAATTATCCTGAATTAATACCAAATTTATCTACATGCAAATCTCCACATCAAATGTTTGGAGCAATTATAAAATCTTATTATGCTGAAAAAATGGGAATAGATCCTGCAAAAATTTATATGGTGTCTGTAATGCCTTGTATTGCTAAAAAGTTTGAAAGGACAAGAGATGATATGCAAGGTGTAGAAGGATTAGATGATGTTGACGCAGTTATTACTACAAGAGAACTTGCAAGAATGATAAAACAAGCTCATATTGAATTTACAGGGCTTGAAGATTCTGGTTTTGATGATCCTATGGGAGAAGCAACAGGAGCTGCAGCAATATTTGGTACAACAGGTGGAGTTATGGAAGCAGCACTTAGAACTGTAGCAGAAAAAGTAACAGGAAGAACATTTGATAATTTAAATTATGAAGATGTTAGAGGAGAAAAAGGAATTAAATCTGCTACAATTAATTTAGATGGTAAAGAAGTAAAAGTAGTAGTTGCTTCTGGATTAAAAAATGCAGAAACAGTCTTAGAAGAAATTAAATCAGGTAAAGCCGATTATCAATTTGTAGAAATTATGGCATGTCCAGGTGGATGTGTAATGGGTGGTGGTCAACCTATTAGAACGTCTAAAGAAAGAGCTACAATAGATATTAGAGGAAAGAGAGCAGGAGCACTTTATACAATAGATGAAAAAAGCACAATTAGAAAATCTCATGAAAATCCTATACTTAAAAAGATTTATGAAGAATATTTAGGAGAAGCAGGTGGACATAAAGCACATGAACTTCTTCATACAAGTTATGTTGCAAGAGACAAATATAATTTAGAATAGAAACTACAAGTAATACAAAGGAGTATTTATGAATATGAAAAATAAAAAAAATATCATTATAGTTTTGGCAGTTATTAGTATAATAATTATATTTGCAGTATTTTTTATAGGAATAAATAAATATAATTTAATTAAAACTAAAGAACAAGTAGTAAATTCGAATTTAGAAAGTAATGAGTATGGTGAAAAAATCGAAGAAAATACAATTGATGATAGCGAAGAAAACCATGAAATTATAAAGCAAGCAATGTTTGAAGAAGATTTTTATGACATAGAGAATATTTATGAAGATAAATATGTAGTTTATGACCAAATGTCTGATGAAGTAAAAAAAGAAAATGTATTATCTGAGAAGGAATTTGACTTAGATAATGATGGTACGCCAGAAAGTATTGTATTTACAGAAACTAAAGATAAACTAGTTTTGAAAATTAATAATGAAATAATAGATAGATATAAAAAAAGTGAATTATTAGTATATATAGTTGATTTTAATACAGATGATGATTATACTGAACTTCTTGTAAAGCCAAATGGCTGGTATGATTCAAAAGTTGATAATGCGAAAATATATGATGTTAGTATAGTAAATAAAAAAGCAAAAGTTTTAAAAAATGAGATTGTAAATAGAGAATATTATTATACTAACCAAAACGGAAAAATTATTCCATATATAAATTCTAGTTCAAGTAATGGAAGCACAATTTTTGATCATATAAATCCTATTATAACTCAAGATTATTATGAACTTAGTGATGGAAAAATTAAAAAATTAGAATTTGATATTAAAAATTTGGTAATAGATGAATTTACTGCAAGCAATTTTTGGTATTCTAATGACTATAAAAAAGTAGAAAAACTAAGTCGTGGAATAAAAGCCCCTGGCGCAGATGTAGAAGATTTATGTAATAAAAACCAAATCAACTTTTTAGATACTGATTACAAATTTACAATTAAATCAATAAAAAAATTAGATAATAATGTTGTATTAGAAACTATATCAGGTGATGACGGTACTACTCAATATATTTTTGATTTTGGTTTTTAACGCAAATTGACTTGTTTAAGCATTTTAGTTATATGGAACTCCCATAATATGATTGGAAGAATTAAATGAAAATAAAAGAGATTTCTCAAAGCATTATTAGTATTTTAATAAAATACTGTTTAGAAATAATATCTATAATTGTTGGAATTATAGGTATTATTTCTATTTTTATAACTGCATATTTTAATACTACATATAATACAGCAACTGAAGTTACTAGTTTTAAATATAGCTTTGGAATATTTCCAATTTTGACAATTTTTTTTATTATAGGAATTGTTACTATTTGTAATAAGAAAGAAAATCATTATTTTAAAAAAATTCCAACTAAAGTTTTATTGAGCATTATCCCGATTATTTTATTTATTATATACATTTTTTGGATTTCTATTTTAAAATTAGAGCCAATAGATGACCAAAAAAGAATACATGAAATGGCTATAGATATGATAAATGGCAAGATTGGGCTTCATTTTGTTCAGCCAATGTATTTATTTTTATATCCATATCAACTTGGAATTGTATTTTTTGTTTCTATTTTTTATAAAGTATTTGGACAAAACTTTATTGTTTTTGAATATGTAAATGCAATTTGTTCAATTCTAAATTTTTATTTATTATATTTAATTTCAAAAGAGATATTTAAAGATAATATTTCAAAATATCTAATATTCTTGCTTTTGGGATTTGGCCTATATTTTATGTTTTGGAATGTGTATTTTTATGGTAATATAGTAGGTCTTACATTTGGACTAAGTGCAATTTTATTTACTCTTAAATATTTAAATAATAATAAAGTTTTTAATATTACTATATCTGGTGTAATGATTTCTATTTCTATAATTCTAAAATCAAATTATAATATATTTTTATGTGGAATATTAGTTATATTAATTTTAGATTTAATAAGTAATTTTAATAAAAATAAAATGATTTGTATTATAATGTTTTTAATAGCTTATTTTATGATTAGCATTTTTTATAATACTACTATGGAAAAAATATATGATATAAAAAGGCCACTCGGTGTTCCAATGATTAATTTTATATATATGGGAATGTCTGATAAAGTAGATTTGTATCCTGGTTGGTACAATGAAGACACATTAAATATATATTATAGGAATAATTTAGATTATGAAAAAAGTAGTAAGGAAGCTTGTGATTTAATAAAAAAAAGGTTAAAACATTTTTCAAAAAATCCAAAAGAATTTTTAGAATATTATGCAAAAAAGATTGGTTCTACATGGCTTAACCCAACATTTCAAACTGTATGGTGTAGTACACCAGGTGCAAGATATGAATGGGATATAGAATATGCTGAATATTTAAATCATCACCAAAAAGTTTTAAGCATCGTAACAGGAAATATTTATAAAATTATTGAATTCTATTTTGATATATATCAAGTAATTATATTTATTTTTGGAGGAATTGGAATATTTTATTTATCTAAGAATCAAGAAAGAAAAATGCAAAATGTGCTACTTCCAGTAATATTTATAGGTGGATTTTTATTTCATATTATATGGGAAACAAAAGCTATTTATGTTTTGCAATACTATTATTTATTATTACCGTTTTCTGCTTATGGAATTTGGATAATTGAAAATGGACAAAGTGGACGGTTATTTTGTCCATAATAAAGATAAAAAGGATAATTAAAAATGAAAAAAATGGATAAAGAATTTAAAAAGAATTTTTATATTGGGAAGATTGTGTAGATATTAAATCATTATAAAAGTTATAATAACTGAAAATAATCCTTGCAAAACCTTACCTAATACGTAAGGTTTTATTGATATATTTTCTTTTGATATTATGCTATAAACTTGAAGCAAAACACAAAAACCACCAAAACCTAAGAAAAATGATATTAATAGAACTGTTATTAGTGGATAGTTAATATAAATTAAAGATAGTAGGTTTAATCCATTAGTAAGTTCAATAAAACTAGTAATGGAAGAATTAGATACGTTTTCTGGAATTCTAGATAAATTAAATATTATAGATGAGATAATATTTATTATTCCGGAAGAATTTAGAATAGATAAAATAACTGAAAACAAGACAATATATCCACATATAGATAGTAAAGATGTTATTGCATTTTTAATAGAATCTCCAAGTATTTCTCCTATATTTGAAAGCTTAATTGGGGTCAGGTTTGAGCTAAAGCATATTTCTTTAAAATTAATATCTAATTTATCTTTTTTCCAGAAGCTAAAAAAATATCCAACTAGAAGAGCTGAAACAATATGTGATATTAGTAAAATTGTTCCAATTTTTTTATTATTTAGCATTACAATTCCAATAGTTCCTAAAATAAAAAGAGGTCCAGAATTATTAGTAAAAGCTATTAGTCTTTCAGCTTCTATTTTTGAAATAATTTTATTCTTTTTTAAATTGCATACTACTTTTGCACCAACTGGATATCCACTAATAATTCCTAAAAAAATAGCTAAAAAACTTTCTCCTGGTACATTAAAAAACTTTTTAATAGGCGTATTTAAAAGCTTTCCAAGGTTATATGCAAGATTTGTCCTACATAAAAGTTCTGTTGCAACAAAAAAAGGGAATAAACAAGGAAGTACTTTTGTACTCCATAGAATAAGCCCACTTTTTGCAGCTTGTATATTATTTTCAGAAAACATAAGTAAACTAATTAAAAAAATAATAAATACTATTGTAAAAAGATTTCTTTTTAAAGATACTACAAAAAAATTCATATTTCCCTCCATACTATATTAATATATATGCGAATGTAAAATAAATATGATAATATTTTAAAAGTAGTATGAATTACTTGTATTCAAATATTATTATATCTTGACAAAATTAGCTTATACCATATAATATTTAATAAAGAATAAAATGGTATGCATTATAGGTTTTTATTTGTAAAACACAATAGATGTGATATTTTATAAAAATGAAAGGAATATTAATAAGTATAGTTATGGAAAAGGCAGAAGGAATGAAAGAAAAATCTAATGACTATAGTATTTTACTTAAAAATATATTACCAGCGGTTCAATTTTATGAAGGAGATCCAAATAATTCATTTTTATCAGAAGAAGTATTTGATGAAAAAACAAGAAAATCTACTAAAGCTTATGTAACATTAAATACACTTTTAGAAGATGAAAAAGCTGAAGAACAAAGATTTAAAGAAGGAAAATTACAAATACCAGGACTTATTACTCCTGAAGGAATTAGAAAAATTCTTGATGTATACAAAGGATTTTATCAATTTTGTATGCAAAACCCTGCGAATTATAATGCTCAGCTTTGTGCTATGAAAAGATGTAGTGAAGTTAAATCTCCTTTTATTAGAGCTCTTACATCAACTACTAAACAATCACCGAAAGAAATTTATAAACAAGGATATGGAGATAAAGTTGGATTAGCTCTTTGTTATTATAGATTACATCCAGGCGCTTTAGCTTTTGATTATGAAAAATTAGGAGAATTGTATGCAAAAAAGCAAGAAAGAGAAGTGCTTTTAATGCCAGGAAATCAGTGGCATGTTAGAAATGTTGGTCAAGATGAAAGATATCTTGGAAAAGATGGAAAACCTGCAGAAATATATGAAATTGATGTTGTAGCTCCAAACTTTGATAAAATATTACAAGTAAAAAATGATTTTGAAGAAGAAGACTTATATAATCCCAAAAGACTAGAATTAGTAAGAAATATATATGAAGAAATCAACAAAAATATTGGAGGGGAATTTCCTAAAATACCAGATGAATATTGGAAATGGAAACAGACTTTTCAGCAAACAGTATATTCTTTATTAAGAGATATTAGTTTAAGTTATACTGATCAGCAAAGGAGAAAAGAAACAGGAAATAAAGCGCATTATGTTGTATAGAGAGGATTACTAAAAATGGATTTTTTTGATAAAGAAATGAATAAAAAAATTTGTATTAATTATTTAATAATGATTTTATTTTTTATTTTAATTGTTATTATATTATCAGTTTATGAAATGCTAATTCCCAAAAAATTTAATAGAAATATTAAAATTGTAGATAGTGATGAATATGTAGTAAATATTGAGAGCTTAAATAGTAGTAGAATTAAACTTTCAATATCTGGATATGCATTCAAAGGCCCTGATGCCATAGAAAGATATAATTCATATTATATTTTAAAAAACGAACAAACAGGAAAAATGTATAAACTAAAAACAAAAATGGAACAAAGAGGGAATTTCAAAGGTACAGGCGTAGAATTTTCTGGAATGCATTCACAAGCTATAACATTATTTATGGAAAAAGGGAAGTACAATTTATATATTTGGTATGATAACAATGATGAAAATGTATTTTTAAAAACAGATAAAGAAATAGAAATATAAACTATAAAAGACTAATGATTTATTATTATAAATTATTGTTATAGAAAGGAATGCTTCAAAAAAATGAAGGAAAAAATAAAAAGATTAGTTAAAGATGAAAAAACTATAATTATATTATTTATTATTTTAGAATTGTTTCTTATGGTATTTGTAAATACCAATGTAGAAGATGATAGTTTTTTTATAGAACTTGGTAAAAATAATTCTAATACTTTTGAAATTGTGAAAAATAGATATAATACTTGGTCTTCAAGAGTTTTTATTGAATTTATTCTAATTGAAGTACTTAAATATAAATTATTGTGGGCAATCATTCAAAGTTTAATGATGGGACTTTTAGCATATTCAATTTCAAAATTGTTTGTAAAAGATGAATTAAAATATAAATTAAATCCAATTATATGTGTATTAATTTTAACATATCCAATAAATATGTTAACTCTAATAGGTTGGGGAGCAAGTACAGTAAACTATATTTGGCCCTTAGCTACATGTCTTTATGCATTAATTCCAATAAAAAAATATTATAATAATGAAAAAATAAAATGGTTTGAGTACCCTTTATATATAGTCGCTCTTTTATTTGCATGTAATATGGAACAAACTAGTGCAATTCTTTTGGGCACATATTTACTATTTTCTATTTTGCTATTTATAAAAAATAGAAAGATTAAACCATTTATGTTAATTCAATTGATTTTATCAGTTTTAAGTGTAATATTTATTTTAAAATGTCCAGGAAATGCTTTAAGATTAAAAGCAGAGACTGCAGGTCATTTTAAAGATTTCAGCACACTTAGTCTTATAGAGAAAATTTCATTAGGATTTACTTCTAGTGTTGGAGATATACTAAAGTGGACAATGAATTTATCTTCAATTATCTTATGTGTATCGATAGTTGTATATATTTTTAGCGAATATAAAGAAAAAATATATAGAACTATTGCTATAATTCCACTAGTTTTTATTTTGGCACTTGGAATTTTTTCGAATTTTTTGCAAAAGATATTTCCAAAGATTGGTAGTTTATCTATTGCATTTCAAACACCAGAAGTGCATTTAACAACAGCAAATATAAATGAAATTGGAAGTTTTATGCCCTTAATATTTTCAATTATATTATTTTCATTTATTGCACTTTCAATTTTAATAATTTTTAAGAAGATTAAAGGTAATATTCCGTTATTAATATATATAGTAGGATTCTGTTCTAGAATTATAGCTAGTTTTTCATCAACAGTATTTATGAGTGCACCTAGAACAATTCTTTTCTTTGATTTTGCAATGCTAATAATTTCTTTACTTATAATACAAGAATTAATTATTAAGAATAAAGAAAAACAAGTTAATATTTTGTGTACTTTTATAGAATGTATCGCTGGACTTCAAGTATTAAATCTTATGATAGAACTTTTTAAATAGTTTTATAAGTAATTATAAAACTAAAATTAGTCAAAATAAATTAAATAATATTATAAAAGGAGGAAAATTTTATGAAAAAAATTATTTTTTTTATTGTACTTTTAATAGTAATTGGTTGTTTGGGATTTGTGATTTATAATAGTAATAAAACAACAGATAGTAATACTATTATTCAGCAAAATCAAGCAGAAAATAAAGACTTTTCTGCATCAAATGAATATGCATTAACAGATAATGATTTTTCAAAATTTGATTTTAGCTTTTTAAAATTTGAAAATGAGAAGAAAAATAAAATTTATAGTCCACTTTCAATTAAATATACTTTTAAAATGCTAGAAGAAGCAACAACAGGTGATGCAAAGAAACAGATTGCTAGTATAATAAATACTTATAAACTTACAGAATATAAATCAAATTCTAATATGGCACTTGCAAATGCATTTTTTATAAAAGATACCTATAAGGATAATATAAAACAAGACTATATTGATACTTTAAAGACAAAATATAATGCTGAAATTCAATTCGATAGTTTTGAGAATGCTAAAAATATTAATAAATGGGTTAAAAATAATACATTGGATTTAATTCCAGATTTATTAGATGATTCTGATGTAGGAGAGCTTAATTTAGCATTAGTAAATGCATTAGGTATTGATATGCAGTGGCATCATAAATTCTTAAAGTATTATTATGAAGATGACAAAAACATAACTAGCAATGTAGAATATAATCATGCAAAATTACCAGATGAAGAATGGGCATTTAGTTGGATTGCTGATGAAATATTATTTGATAAAAAATTTGATGAAAATCAACATATTTCTAGTATGAAAGTATATGCTTCTTTAAATAATTATGATGCAGTTAAAGATTTAGGAGAAGAAAATATTAGAAATACAGTATATAAAGACTTTAGAGATTGGGCTTTAGGTATAGGTGATTATACAGAATATAATGGGAAAAATGATGAAATATTTAATAATGATTTTTCTGACAGTGGAATTAAAAAAGCATTTGATAATTGGTTTGATACAGGTACAACTGGTTATTGGGAAGGCGATGGGAAAAGTTATATTGATGAGCTAAATGAAAACTATGGTAGAGTGGATTATACAACAGATTTTTCTATTTATATAGATGATAATGTAAAAGTATTTGCAAAAGATTTAGATGAATATGATGGTACAATTCTGCAGTATATTGGAATAATGCCTATTAAAGAGGATTTAGATAAATATATAGAAAATACTGAATTTAATGATATAAAAAATCTTATAAGTAATTTAAAAGAACTAAAAAAAGAAAACTTTAAAGACGGATATCTAACATATATTCATGGTTATATTCCAAAATTTAGTTTTGAATATGAGTTAAGTCTTAAAGATGATTTGAAAAAAATGGGAGTAACAGATGTATTTGAACAGGGAAAATCAAATTTAAGCAATATGACTGATGATGATTCTTTATACATTGATTCTGCAAAACATAAAGCAAATATAGAATTTACTCAAGATGGAATAAAAGCAGCTGCAGCTACGATGGCAGGTGGTGCTGGGGCAGGAGATTGGTATGATTATTTTATAGATATGCCAACAGAGAATATTGATATAAGTTTTGATAAGCCATATATGTTTTTAATAAGAGACAAAAAAACAGGTGAAACATGGTTTGTTGGAACTGTATATGAACCTTTAGATATTAAAGATGAACCAGCTTCATATACAGAAGAAGCTTGGGAAGAAAGAGAAGAAAACTAATTAATTGTTAGGTACCAGGCAGCGAGACGGTTTTTATGTC
>DJXP01000063.1 GCA_002449785.1 Clostridiales bacterium UBA7001 | reverse complement strand
AACTTTATATTTAGAGTAAGAGAATTTGAACAAATGGAACTTGAATTTTTCTGTAAACCAGGAACAGATAATGAATGGTTTGAATATTGGAGAAATTATTGTAAAGAATTTCTTTTAAATTTAGGAATGGATGAAAAAAATATTAGATTAAGAGATCATAGTAAAGAAGAGCTTGTTTTTTATAGTAAAGGAACAACAGATATAGAATTTAATTTTCCATTTGGATGGGGAGAATTATGGGGAATTGCAGATAGAACAGATTACGATTTATCAAGACATCAGGAGCATTCAAAACAAGATATGTCATATTTAGATCCTGAGACAAATGAAAAATATATACCATATGTTATTGAGCCATCACTTGGTGCTGATAGAGTAACACTTGCATTTTTATGTAATAGTTATTTTGAAGAAGAAGTAGCAGATGGTGATACAAGAACAGTTTTAAAACTACATCCAGCTTTAGCACCATACAAAGTAGCAGTTTTACCACTTTCTAAAAAATTATCAGAAAAAGCGGGTGAAGTATATGATAATCTTTCAAAATACTTTATGTGTGATTATGATGAGGCAGGAAGTATAGGAAAAAGATATAGAAGAGAAGACGAAATTGGTACACCTTACTGTATTACCATAGATTTCGATACTTTAGAAGATGGATGTGTAACTGTTAGAGATAGAGACACAATGGAGCAAGTTAGAATAAAAATAGAAGAAGTAAGAAAATATATTGAAGAAAAACTAGAATTTTAAGCAGACAACAGACAGTGGGACTTAGGTTCTTGTCTGATATTTCAGACAAGAACCTCGATTTATATTATAGTGGCTTGAGTAGAAATTTACATAATTTGACATTTGTTTTTAGATTTGTTACAATAAAAGTAGGGAATTCATTAGAAGCTCCCTCTTTGAAAAAAAATTTGAGGAGGGAGCCGCACCTCCTTTTAATTTTGTTGCAATTGCGGCATATAAAGAAAGGAGGACTTTATGTTCTCGACTGTAGGTATCGTCATACTGAAAGGGGTATTTCTGTTGGTTGAACTGCGGTTCGACATACCAGAGATAGCCCAAGTAGTGGCTACTTGTGCTATATATCTCCTTGCGGAGATTTTATGGCACGGTTTTGAGACGAAAACCATCATCAATTGTGCCTGGAAAGGTGCATTGATGTTGGTTGCAGTGGTAGTGTCCACTCTTGTTGGGGGAGGGTGGAATTACAGTATATTTGAACACATTGTGCTGGGCGTAGCACTGTGTTCAGATATGCACGGGGTGATTGAGGTCCGTGAACTCATGAAGTCCCGGAAAAGAAACTCCTAACCCCCAAAGCGTCGAACATTACTAGATAAAACAAACTGCTAATCAGTTCGGCGCGCCTCGAAAGAGGTCTATTTTTTTTGTTTAAAAAATTATGTAGACTAATTTCTATTATTGTGCTATTATATATTAGTAATAATTAAATATTAATTGATGAAAGGAAATTATTAAAAATGGAACCAAAAGATTTAGAAAAAGAAATTGAAGAAATTAAAAACAGAAATAAAAGAGTAGAATTAGATAAAAAATGGGAGACAAGTGGAACAAGAAAAATATGCATTTGCATATTAACATATATTGTTGTAATTATATATTCATATATTGTAAGAAATTATGATAATATTTTTTTGAGTTCATTAGTTCCAGTAATAGGTTTTACTTTATCTACACTATCTTTAAAATTCGTAAGAAAAATATGGGAGAAAAATAATTAATGGATATTACTCAAATATTTGCATTTTTCTATAGCTGAAATTATAACAAATACAATAATAATAAAAAATAGAATAAAAATAGAGAACCTTAAATATTTAAGGTTCTCTATTATATTTGTAATTAATGTATATGAATTAGTAAATTGTAACAACTGTTCCAACTGGTAATAGTTTTAGTAATTTTATCATATTTTCCTCAGATACAGCAACACATCCACCAGTGTAATGATCTGGATTTCTCCATACATGTAAGAATATTGCATTACCTGCATAAGGCGCACATCCTTTGTTATAACCTAAATCTATTAAATAATCATATACACCAGGATATTCTATTAAGTGCTCATCTTCAGAATAATCTGCATCAGGCTCTTCACTTTTATAAATTAATTGATTATATTTAGTTCCATGGTTTCCTGTTGCACACCAGTACATATCATCTGTTACTTGAGTATATGGAAGAAGTGCTCCAGGATTTTCTTTTATTCCATAGGCTTCTCCAATAACCCATGTTCCAAGTGGGGTTTTTGTATCTCCTTCAGCATGTTTTCCAGGTCCGTTTTTTCCAATTACAGCTGGGCAATTAAAAATTGGTTCATATTTTCCGTCTTTTGCTTCATAAACAGTTATGTCAGCATAGATATCTTTTGTACATTTTATTCCTAATCTAATTTCACCATTTCTATCTACTGAAATTGGTTGACCAAATAATGTTTGTTCATATTCATCTTGTGTACAAATATTATTATTTGTGATATATTCCTCGTTGTTACTTATTGTTTGGCTTTTAGCTGTATTGATGTTAAATGAAATGCAGATAATAGCAATAGCTATTATTACTAATATACAAGTTGTAATTCTTTCTGTTTTATTCATCTTAAATTTCCTCCTTGAATTTTTATAATAAAATATATTAATATCATATCATTATTCAAAAAAAAAGAAAATATTTTGATAAAAAATAAACGATTGGAGTATTTCCAATCGTTTATTTGGTGCAGATGGCCGGAATCGAACCGGCACGGATTATTCATCCGCAGGATTTTAAGTCCTGTGCGTCTACCAGTTCCGCCACATCTGCGTTATTTGAACTGACAAGAATTATTATACAATCAAAAAAAAAAACTGTCAATACTTTTTAAAAAATTTCATGCAAAAAAAGTTAAAAATATTAATAAATTACTAGCGCAAAAATAACAGATATGATAAAATTATAGATACAAATTTACAGGAGAGATAAAAAATGAGTTTAAAAGATGAAATAGCTAAAAAAGAGCAGAAGAAAAAAGAAAAAGAACTATAATTGTTATCAATAATGAAGATGGATCAAATACCTCACATCAACATAAAAAAAGATATGATGATAAAAATGATGATAGAGATAGATAATTTATTTAATAAACGAAAGAGGAAAATTATGAAAGAAAAAGGAATACTACTTCCAATTTTCTCACTTCCTAGTAAATATGGAGTTGGAGATTTTGGATATGAAGCATATGAGTTTATTGATATATTAAGTGAAAATGGAATAGTATATTGGGAAATTTTACCAATAAATGCATGTAATAATCTTCCATATTCTCCTATAAGCTATTATGCTCTAGAAGAAACATATATATCTATAGATAAACTAAAAGAAATCCATTTAATTAATAATGTTGAAATACGAGAAAACAAAGACAAAGCAATTTATGATGATTTTAAAGAGAAATATTTTAAAGAGGCATTTATAAATTTTACAAAGCATCTTAAAAATGAAGAAATTAATTACGAAATATGTAATGAATATAAAGAATTTATTAAGAATAAAGAAATTTGTAATTATGCTGAATTTATGAGTGATGCTAAAAATGAAGAAAAAGAGTATTATTTATTTTTACAATTTATTTGTTATAAAGAGTGGATGGAACTTAAAGAATATGCAAATTCTAAAAATGTTAAAATAATAGGAGATATGCCAGTATATCCTGTTTTTAATTCTGTTGATACAAAATATAATCCAGAGTGCTTTGAAATGGAAAATGGACATTTTACATTTGAATCAGGAACACCTCCAGATTACTTTAATAGTGATGGTCAAAAGTGGAATAGCCCAGTTTATAATATACAAAATCTAAAAAATAATAATTATGAATACTTAATTAAAAGATTTAAATATTATTTAAAATTATTTGATAAAGTTAGAATAGATTATTTTAGAGGTTATGATTCATTTTTTAAGATTCCAATAGGAAAATCTGGAAAAGAAGGATTTTACACAGATGGTGTAAGTTATGGCTTTTTTGATGAGCTTTTTAAAGATAAAAATATAAAAATTGATGATTTAATTATTGAAGATTTAGGAGATATTAGAGAAGAAACTAAAAAGCTAAGAGAACATTATGGCTTTACAAGGCAAAAAATTCTTCAATTTACTATAGATTTAGATAATTTTTATGATCGAGATAATGAAGAAGAAAATGTTTTAGTATTTCCAGGAAATCATGATTGTAATACTATTTATGGATGGTATAAAAGTTTAAATGATGAATATAAAGAAAGATTAAAGGAATTTTTAAAAAGAAATAATTGCAATAATATAAATGTAAATAAAGGTATTATGGAATACCTAATGAAATGTAAAGGAAATATGGTAATTATTACTGTTCAAGATGTTTTAGGATTAGATGAAACTAGTAGAATAAATCTGCCAGGTACAAATTCGGAAGAAAATTGGTCATGGAAGCTAAAAGATTTTAATGATTTTAGAGAAAGAATAAAAGATTTTAACTAATAGGTGTTTTTAAATAAACATCTATTTTTTTATTGACAAAAATAAAATATTGTATATAATTACATTGTACACAATTTAATTTTGTGAAACTTGAATACTTTTTATATAATAACTATTTTTGTGTATAATAAATTAATAGGAGTTTTTTTATGAGTATATATGACATAAAAGTATTAAATAGAAATAATGAAGAGGTTAGTTTAGAAAAATTTAAAGGTAAAGTTATGCTAATAGTAAATACAGCAACAGGATGTGGTTTTACTCCTCAATATGAAGGATTAGAAAAAATGTACGAAAAATATCATGAAAAAGGATTAGAAATATTAGATTTCCCTTGTAATCAATTTGGAAATCAGGCACCTGGAACTGATGATGAAATTCATGAGTTTTGTACATTTAAATATCATACAACATTTGAACAATATAAAAAAGTTGATGTTAATGGAGAAAATGAAAGTCCATTATTTAAATATTTAAAAGAGCAAAAAGGTTTTGAAGGTTTTCCAGGTTTGCAAGGAAAAATATTAATTCCTGTTGTTAAAGCAATGGATTCAGATTATAAAAATAATAGTAATATAAAATGGAATTTTACTAAATTTTTAGTAGATCAAAATGGAAATGTTATTGAAAGATTTGAATCTACTGTAACACCGGAAAAAATAGAACAAAAAATTGAGGAATTATTAGGATAATTATTTAAAGGAATATTAAAATGAAAGATAATTTGAAATTAGAAAATCAATTATGTTTTCCACTATATGCATGTTCAAAAGAAATAGTAAAAAAATATAAGTCTATATTAGATAAATTTGATTTAACTTATACACAATATATTGTAATGATGGTAATGTGGGAAGAAAAAGAAATAAATGTAAAAAATTTAGGTGATAGGCTATATTTGGATTCTGGTACATTAACTCCAGTATTAAAAAAGCTAGAAAGTAAAAATTTTATTAAAAGAACTAGATCAGATTTAGATGAACGAAATTTAAAACTATTATTAACTGAAAAAGGCATAAAATTAATGGATAAAGTTCAAAATGTACCAAATGAAATAGGAAAATGTATAAATTTGTCTAAAGATGAAGCTTTACAATTATATAAATTGTTGTATAAAATATTAGATAATAAAGAATAAAAAGGATAGATTTAATATGTATGATGTAATAATTATAGGAGCTGGACCTGCAGGAATATCAGCCGGAATATATGCTAAAAGAGCAAATTTAAATGTACTTATTCTTTATCATGGAATATCAAATTTAGAAAAAGCAACTATGATTGAAAATTATTATGGCTTTGAAAATGGTATTAGTGGTGAAGATTTGTATAATGCTGGAATTAATCAAGCTAAGAATTTAGGAATCGAAGTTAAAAATGAAGAAGTCTTAAATATTGAAAAAATAAATGAAAATTTTGAGATTACTACAACAGAAAATAAATATGAAGGAAGTACATGCGTTTTAGCTACTGGAAATAAAAAATTAAAACCTAATATAAAAGGTGTAGATGAATTTGATGGTAAAGGAATTAGCTATTGTGCTATTTGTGATGGATTTTTCTATAGAAAGAAAAATGTTGTAGTTATTGGTAATGGAAAATATGCTGTAAGTGAAGCTGAAGATTTAAAAAATATTGTAAATAGTATTACTATTCTAACAAATGGTTTAGAACTTTTAACTGAAACTACTTTTGAAGTTAATAACAAGAAAATAAAAGAAATAAAAGGAGATACAAGAGTAAGGCAAATAGAGTTTGAGGATGGAACTAATCTTGAAATAGACGGCATATTTGTTGCTTTAGGAGAAGCTGGTGGAAGTGACTTTGCTAAAAAACTAGGAGTTTTAACTCAAAATGATAATATAATTGTAGATAAAAATATGAAAACAAATATAGATGGACTATATTCATGTGGAAATTCAACAGGAGGACTTTTACAAGTCGCCAAAGCTGTTCATGAAGGAGCAGAAGCGGGGCTTGCTATTGTAAGTTATTTAAAAAATAAATAATATGGTGCCATTAAACCATAAAATTAATGGAGAAAGGAAAATATAAATTTATTTATATGAGGTATTAAAATGAGTGTATTAAAATTTACAGAGGAAAATTTTGAAAATGAAGTATTAAAGTCTGATAAGCCAGTTATATTGGATTTTTATGCAGATTGGTGTGGACCTTGTAAAATGATGTCACCAATTATAGAAGAAATTGCTTATGAACTTGGAGATAAAGCAAAAGTTGGAAAAGTAAATTCTGATGAAAATATGAACTTGGCTGAAAAATATGGAATAATGAGTATTCCAACTATTATGATTATAAAAGATGGAGAAGTGACAAAAACATTTGTTGGTGTGACTGACAAAAATGAAATCATAAATGCTGTTAATGAGTAATATAATTAATTATGAAGTGGATTATAATTAGTCCACTTTTATAAATATAAGAAAGTAGAAAAAATATGGAAAGAGATAAAATTATTATTAATACTAGTATAAAAGGAATAGTAGTTAATATTATTTTGGTTATTTTTAAAGCTATAATTGGACTATTTGCAAATTCTATAGCTATTATTTTAGATGCAGTTAATAATTTGAGTGATGCACTTTCATCTATAATAACAATTATTGGAACAAAGCTCGCAAGAAAAGCACCAGATAAAAAACATCCATATGGTCATGGAAGAATTGAATATTTTGCTTCTGTTATAATCGCAGTAATCGTGTTAGTTGCTGGATTAACTTCATTTAAAGAATCAGTACTAAAAATAATTTCTCCAGAAGAAACTAATTATACTGTTATTTCATTAATAATTATTTCTGCAACAGTTATTACAAAATTTGTTTTCGGCAAATACGTGAAAAATGTTGGCGATAAAGTTAATTCGTCTAGTTTAAAAGCTTCAGGAACTGATGCGTTTTTTGATGCAATTTTATCATTTTCAACTTTAGTAGCAGGAATTATAAGTATTATATGGAATTTAAACATAGAAGGTTTTTTAGGAATTATTATTGCAATAATAATTATTAAATCTAGTATAGAAATATTAAAAGAAACTATTGATAATATGATAGGTACTAGAATTGACCAAGATCTGGCAAAAAACATTAAAGATACTATTAATCAATTTGATAATGTAAATGGTACTTATGACCTTATTTTACATAATTACGGACCAAATGATGTTATGGGATCAGCACATATAGAGGTTCCAGACGAAATAACTGCAAAAGATATTCATGTATTAACTAGAACAATTGAAACAAAGATTTATAAAGAGTTTGGAATTATTTTAACACTTGGCGTATATGCATCTAATACAAGAAGTAAAGATTCACTTGAAATAAAAAAATCTATAGAATCTATTATAAAAGATTATGATTCAATTTTACAAATGCATGGATTTTATATTGATGATTTAAATAAAACAGTTATGTTTGATTTAATTATAGACTTTGAAGAAAAAGAAACTGAAAGAATAAAAAATGAAATAATAAATAAGCTTAAAGAGAAATACCCTAAATATAATTATTCTATAATAATAGATAATGATTTTAGTGACTAAAAGTAAATACTTAAAATAAGCAACAAATAATATATTTGTTGCTTATTTTTTTGCTGTTTTTATATGAATACAAAAAAATTACTAATATTTTATAAATAATATAATTGAGTTAATTCAGACAGTTTATTATTTCATTAATTAAAGACTTTGGAGTTATTTTATTTTGGTAACTGCAAATATTTGAAATATTATTTGTAGAATAATTTACATCATTAATAGCTCTAATAACAGACCATTTTATTGTAGTAACGGGAACTTGAAATTGTTTTGCAATTTGAGGATATACATTTTTTTCAAGATTCTCAGATACATATTTGTCTCTATTCAAATATGAATATGTAATACATTTTATTAAATAGAATGTACCATTTAATTTAAAATTAAAATTCATATCTTTTAAGATATTATATATTTTTTGATAAACATAATAATTATCAATTTTCATAATAAAATTTTTAATTTTTTTCTTAATTGTATATAAACTACTACTTTTATTAATATATAAAGAATATTTGTCATTTCTTAAATTAATTAAATTATTATAGAAAACTATTTTTATATTAAAAGACTCTAACAAATTCATAATTTTTTTGTTATCTATATTATCATAATCAAATATTACTATATTTATTTGAGTGTTTTTTTGTAAAGATACTAGTTCAGACTCAGTAGTAGCTATCCCAATTAATTGCATATTTTCAAATGAATTAATAATACTGTTACAAATAACTTTAACTTGTTCTAAATTATTATTATAAATTAAATATTTTAGCATTTTTATAACCTCCTACTTATAAAACAATTTAGGAAATCAAAAAGTGACAAAAAATTTAAAATTTTTTTAAGTTATATATTACCAATATTCAAATGGAGGCATTTTATATAATATGAAAAAAATAAAATATAATTTTCAAGATCTGGTTGAAAAATATTCAGATATGATTTTTAATGTTTCTAAAAGATATTTAGGAAATGAGGAAGATGCAAAAGATATTGTTCAAGAAACTTTTATTAAATACATTAATTTTATTAAGCAAAAGGGTGAATTTGAAAGTGAAGAACACATTAAACGCTGGCTAATAAGAGTATCACTTAATTTATGCAATAATGAAGTGAGTTCAGCAAGGCATAATAGAAATATATCTTTGGAAAAGTGTAAAGATTTTGAGAGTTTAGATAATTTTATGATTAAGATAGTTTGTAGAGAGTTATTAGATAAATTAAATAAAAAGTATAGAAATGTATTTGAATTGTTTTATATAGAAGACTTGAAAATTTCTGATATAAGTAGACTCCTGGGTATTAGCGAAGCAAATGTTAAAACAAGACTTAAAAGAGCAAGAGAAACATTGAAAAAAGTTAGTAAAACTGGAGGTGAGAAAGAGGTTGAGTAAGCTAAGTGAAGAAAAAATAAACTCAAATGAAGAAAAATTAAATGTTGAGCATACAATAAGTGACATTAAAATTGAAGATCATTTGAGTGATGAATTTAAAAATGATTTGGTAAAAATGATGAATAAAGAATATGAGAAAGAAGATACAAACACTATTAATTGCGATTCTAAAATCAATAGATTGAAAAGAATTTTTTATAAAAATTCTGGTTCTTCAAAAAAAAGATTTTCATCTTTTAGAAAATTTGCGATTGTTTTTTCACTTTTCATTGTTATTTCAGGAATAACATTTGGAAAGAATTTTACTGATTTTGTAGCTCATATTTTTTCGAACCAAGATAAAAGTGTGGATTTAGCAATAGAGAATGGATATTATCAAAATGTCGATATGGATTATATAGTTCATGATGAAGTTGGAATAAAGGTGGATTATATATATGCAGATAGTACTTGTATTTATATTGCATTTAATGTTCAAACAGAAGAGGAGTTTAAATGGATTTATTTACAAGATATGACTATAACAAATGAAAATGGTGAGGTAATATATAGTACAGATGAAAAAAGAGTTTCGTATCAATCTGTTTTAAAGAAAAATAGTAAAAAAAATACAATTATTTTAGCTAGATTTTATTCAATAAATCAGGAATTTATTGATTATTCTAAATTAAATATAGATATTTTGCAAGTTGTATTAGTAAAAGATGATGATGACGAGAAAAATATATTTAATAATTGGAACTATGAATTAGCAGTTGAAAAAACAAAAACAGATAATGAAATTATGTATGCTATAAATTCTGAAAAAATGATAAAAAATTATAATATTAAGCAGAAAAATTTTCGCTTGAATCTAGATTTAGAATTTAACGATTCTTTAATTGATAATGTAAATGTAAGTAGAAATAATATTTATATTATGGATGAAGATAAAAAAGTATATTACTGTAATGATTTTTATAGTTATAATCATAATAGTATTAAGATAAATTTTCCTATAGATAATTCAAATAGCAAAAATTTTAAATTAATAATTAAAAACAATGAGAATAAAGTATTAATTTTTTATTTATATAGAAAAGATGGTTAGGCTACAGCCTAACCATCTTTTGGTACAGGGAGGAAAAAATTATGCCCAACTATAATAAGTCAGAACAACTCTGATTGCTGTATTACTGTAATTTGTGATCTTAAAGTAATACGTTCCAGCATAAACAGAAATCCAGTCAAGTTTATAATTAACTCCATCGATATTAAGATTTTGACTGGCATGTGTCCCACTGCCGTGCTTGAGCTCTACAAGATAAGAACCGTTCGTGGTAGTACCACCAGTAGAAGTGTTTCCTGTAGATTCAAAAGCAAAATAAGGATCAGGAATGTAAAAACTGGATGTTGTTACAGACGAGTATGCGGGAATGACAATTGTCTTGCTGTCATACATCTCGTCAATGTCTTCTTCCTGGACCGGTGTGTCGAGTTCCGCTGCAAAAGCAGTATTTGTCATAGTGATGCACATTGCAAGTGCAACAAGAATTGCGATAATCCGTTTCATATTAAACCTCTCTTTCTAAAACAGATTAAAAAGTTACTTATCCTCCCTGTACCATTACCATTTTTTTATTCCAGTCAGGAATTTAGAAAAATGGTATTTTTCAAATTCCACACATAGGAGTGAAATTTTAAAATAATTTTAATAGAAAAATACATAAAAAGGTCAAAAAGTGGCGAAAAATAGCTTAATATAGGACTTTTGCTAAATATAATTAAAATTTTTTATAAGAAAAAACACCAATTTTCATCACTTTTTAACATATTATTATTCTTTTGTGTTATTCTATTTTCAATATAAATTTAGAAAATAGTATCAAAACAAAAACATTAAAAAACAGAAAAAAGTCGAAAACTGTATGATGAAAATAGTTGAAAAAACACTATTTGTATAATATTATAAAAAAAGTGATTAAAAAAGGAGTGTGTACAAACGATGAATTTTGAAAAAGATTATCTAAAGAAAAATTTTTTTAAAAATATAAAGTTAATAGATATTATTAATTTTATTTTTTTGGTATTTATTGTAACGATTTTAAATATTCAAATATTATATTTAATTAAAATAAATGATAAGCAATTATATAAGTATGCTGTATTGGATATATTAGTATGTATACTTGAAATTATTGAGATTTTTTATTGGATTAGAAATAGAAAAAGAAATCTTTTAAATCAATATGAGATTGAAAGACTTAAAGAAAATAATGAATGCTTAACAGAAGCAAATGATATTATAAGATGTTTTAAACATGATTTTAATAATATAGTTCAAATAATAGATGCTTGTATAGATTTGGAAGATTATAATTCATTAAAAAATTACTTTAATTCTCTTATGAAAGAATGTAATCATATGAATATATTAGATAAACTTAACAGTAAAGCAAAAGAAAGTCCAGCAATTTATTCTATGTTAATAAGTAAATATAGACTAGCAGAAGAAAAAAATATAAAAATGAATATTGAGGTTTTAATAGACTTAAACTATTTTAATGAAAAGTCATACCAAATTTCAAGAGTGCTTGGAATTCTTTTAGATAATGCCCTTGAAGCATGTGAAGAATGTGATGATAAAACAGTTAATGTTCAGCTATATAAGGAAACTGAAAATAATAAAGTATCTATTATAGTTGAAAATACATATAATAACAAAGATATTGATACTAATAAAATATTTGAAAAAAATTATACAACTAAAAAGGGAAAGGGAAATTCTGGACTTGGACTATGGAAAGTAAATAATATAATATCTAAAGACATGAGTTTAGACTTATATACAACAAAAGATGAGAAAATTTTTAAACAACAAATAGAATACTATGATAATAGCAATATGAATTTTATTTTAAAGTAAAATGCAATAGTAAAACTGTTTTTTTATATATATAATCAGTTTTACTATTGCATTTAAAATTTATTATAATTAAAATGTATTATATAAAAGCATTATATGGCTTGTATAAATTGAAAAATTATGTAAAATATGGTATAATAATAGTTGAAGTATACAAGGAGTAGTGCCTATGAGAAGTAGAAATATTATTTATAAATTGTTATTATTAACAATTATGTTTTTAGTAGTTTTTAGTCTCAACATCAATAATCAAAATGTAAGTAATGCTGCTACAACTATAAGTGTTAATAATGATAGAGAACCAAGAATTGTTTGTAAAAAAACAGACAAAAATTATCTGTATATAACATTGCATGATAGTTCTGGAATAATTTTAGATTCAGCAGAAGCCACTTTAGATGGGAAAAAATGTAAATATGTTCTTATTGAAGTAAATGACGGAATATATACATTAAAAGGAAAAAGAATAAAAGATATAATAAGAAAAGGTGGCTCATATTCTGGCAAAAAATATGATTATGGAATTAAAATTAGAAATTCGGATTTATCTTCAAAAGAATTTAAAGATTTATACATATATTCATATGATTATGGACATGCATGTTTTATAAAAGAAACATTAAAGGTAAAAAAATATGATGGTGCAAATAAAAAAGGTGAATATTATTGTGTAAATCGAGCTCCTAGAGCAACAGTTCATTCTATAAATAATAAAGTTAAAGTTGATGCAGTAGATTATACAGGAATTAAAAGTATAAAAATATTGTCTAAAAAATCTAATGAAGTAGTTTATTCATTTGTGGCAGGAAAAGCAAATGATAGCACCAAAAATCAAAAGGGTACAACAAAAGATGGGTACTTTTATCCATATAAAGTTATTGAAGACATAGATATGAATTTAATTGAAAAAGCACAAAAAGATAAACCAGGAAGATATAGATTTAGAGTATTTGTCGAAGATTTATCTGGAATTAAGAGTGAAAAAACTATGACTTGTACAGTATCACAAACTAATACTAGTACAAATACGAATAAGAATACTAATACTAATACAAATAAAAATACTAATACTAATTCTCCAACTAAAACAAATAATACTAGTAAAACAAATACAACAAAGCCTATAGAGACTGGAAATGGAAAAACATATTATGTTTCTACAAAAGGTTCTGATTCAAATTCAGGTAAATCAGCTGATAAAGCATTAAAGAAAGTAAAAACAGGAATTAAAAAGCTTTCTGCTGGTGATACTTTAATTATATTATCTGGTACATATAATGAAAAATTAGAAATTAAGAAAAGTGGCTCAAAAGGAAACCCAATAACAATTAAAGCACAGGGAGATGTTACAATAAGTGGAAAAAATAAATCTGGGGCATTACTTAAATTAGATGGTGCTAAATATATAAATATTGATGGATTAAAATTTGCAGATTTGAAAGCGGATGAGTCCCAAGGAATATATTTAGTTCACGGAGCATCTCATATTACTATTAATAATTGTAAATTTAAAAATATTAAGTGTAAAAATACTCGTGATGAAGATAAAGGCTCACAAGCTATCTATGCTGTCGGCAAAAAGGGAAAAGCAATTGATGATTTGAATATATTAAATTGTACATTAAAAAATATAGGTTCTGGATACTCAGAAAATATATCTATAGAAGGAAACTGTACTAATGTAACCATAAAAGGTGTAAAAATTTCAAGTGACAGTGGATTTAAAGGAAATATAGGTATATGCTTATGTATAGGTTCAGGGGGAACTAGACCAAATAATGTAACTGTAAGTGATTGTAATGTGAGCCATTGCAGATCTCCATATGGTCAAACTGCTTATGGAATATATGTTGATGGGGGTGCAAATGTTAAATTTCTTAACAATATTGTAAGTAATTGTGAAGGTGGAATAGAAGTAGGTGCTGAAAAAGGAAATTCATCACACTCAGGAAGAGAAACAGAAAATGTTACTGTAAGTGGAAATAAAATTAGTAAATGCGATTTTGGTGTTCAGATAGGTGGATATGATAAAAATGGAAGAACATATAATGTAATATTTGATAATAATACAGTAACAAGTTGTGGTGGAAAAAATTCAGAAGTTTTAACATTAAGTAGATGTAAAAAAGTAACAATTAGTAATTCAAGGTTTATCTCATACAACAAAGCAATGATTATATATAATGAAATGAGTAGTAATGATACGAAAGAGATAAAATTTAAGGGAAATACATATTCTAATGGAGGATCAAAAAATAGCAAATATTTTGCATGGCATGATCATGAATATAATTTTTCAAAATGGAAATCAAAAACAGGAGATTCAGGATCTGTATTTAAGTAAAAAATATTGCAAAACCCAATTGTTAGTTTTTCTAACAATTGGGTTTTTTTATGGGAAAATAGGAAAGAAAAAAATATAATAGACTTTTTTTTGTTTTTATATTAAAATTATCTATATTTAGTTAATAATTAAATTAAAGGGAGTTATTATGGATTATAGAAGATTTGAAAATACAATAGTTGCAAGAATAGATAAAGGTGAAGAAATACTTGAAAAGATAGAAAAAATTGCCAAAAAGGAAAATATTAAACTAGCAAATATTAATGCATTAGGTGCAACCAATAGCTTTACAGTTGGAGTATTTAAAACAAGTGAGAAAAAGTATTATTCTAATACTTTTGAAGGTGATTTTGAAATAGTTTCTTTAACTGGAACAATTAATACGATGAATGATGAATTTTACACACATATACATATGAGTGCTGGAAATGATAAAGGTGAAGTCTTTGGTGGACATTTAAATAGAGCTATTGTAAGTGCAACATGTGAAATGATAATTAATATTATAAATGGCAGGGTAGATAGAGAAAAAAGTGAAGAAATAGGACTTAATTTGTTTAAATTCTAATAAAAGAATTAATAAATAATTGAAGTAAAAATTTTTAAATGATATGATATTTATGTGAATTTTTTTAAGAGGGAGAAAAAAAGATGAATTTTGAAAATGATAAGGGTATTACCCTTTTTAAATTAATTGTGTTGGTACTAATTGTAATAATTATAGCAGCAATTAGTTATTATGTTGTTAATAAAGAAATAATAACTAACAGCACTCCAAGTGGTGGATCTTCAATGATTCGTCATGATCCAATCGAAAAAGATAAAACTGAAAAAGAAGTATTAGAATATCCAGCGATAGTTAAAGAGAAAAAAGATATAGCTTCATTTATAAAGACAACAAAAGAAGATGGCTGGGTTTATGATAATACAATTGGATATAATGATGGAAACTCATATTTTGATGGCTTAAGTTTAAAAGATGCTTCAAATATTAAAGCATTTACATCATCTGCAAGTGATGCAAGTGGGGCTGCAGCAAGCTCAGGAGGATTATTTTCATTTGGATCAAAGAACTTTTCACAATCAATTAGTGCAGACGAATCCATTTCTGATGAGTATTTAGGTTTCTCAGTAGGTGGAGCTAAAGATGCAACAAGTTATAGAGAGAACATTAAAAATAATTATTTTCCACTAGAAACAGATATTACATACGAAGGAATCTATTATGACTATTATTTTGATACTGGAAAAACTAACTCTGCAAATGATGGGGAAATGTTCTATCCAAGTTATTCAAAAGCAATATCTAAAGATCCAATATCTGGGGAGGAAGAGTATTTCTTATCAGTTGGATTAAACTCAAATATAAAAGAATCTGATTTTTCAAGAGAAAATTTAAATTTAATTCTTGCTCTTGATATTTCAGGATCAATGGGAACAAGTTTAAATAGCTATTATTATGATGGAAACTCAAAATCTAATAATTCAGAAGATGTTAATAAAACAAAAATGCAACTTGCAGAAGAGGCACTAAACATGACATTAGATGTGCTTGGTGAATATGACAATGTCGGTATAGTTTTATTTGAAAGCGAAGCATATAGAGCAAAAAACATGGATTTAATGGTAAATACAGATGTTGATTCATTAAAGAAACATATTCTTGAAGTAAAAGCGACTGGTGGAACTAACTTTGGTTCAGCATATAAACTTGCAACAGAAATGATTAAAGAAAATGAACTTTTCAATGTAGAAGGATTCACAAATAGAATAATAGTTATTACAGATGCAATGCCTAATATAGGAAACACAACAAAAGAAGGATTAAAGAAAGAAATGTATGAGAATGCACAAAAAGGGATTTATACTTCTTTTATTGGTGTAGGTGTTGATTTTAATACAGAAGTAATTAAGAATATTACTGATGTAAGAGGTTCAAATTACCATTCAATAGCTGAAGTAGATGACTTCAAAAAAGTATTAGCTGATGAATTTGATTTCATGGTTACACCAATGGTTTATGACTTAGACCTTTCACTTTTATCAGAAGATTATGAGATAGAAGCAGTATATGGAACAGATAGTATCGATAGTGAAGAAGCAAATATTATGCATGTTAACACTCTATTTCCATCAAGTAGTGATTCTTCAGGAGATGTAAAGGGTGGATTAATTGTTCTTCAATTAAAGAAAATAAAAGATACTAAAGATGCTAAAATGGATATTGTAGTATCATATGAAACTGTAAAAGGTGAAAAGGAACAAAATTCAACAAGTGTTACTTTTGAAAATAACGGAAAAGAATATTATGATAATACAGGTATAAGAAAAGGAATTGCTCTTGAAAGATATGTAAGTACAATAAAAGACTGGATAGCATATGATAGAGATGAAGAAAAAGATTATCTAATAACTGAAAAGTGCGGAATTATCTGTTGGCCTGTTCCATACTTAAATGAGAATGAAAGACAATCTGTTAAGTTAGAAGTAAGCAAAGAATATAAAGAGATATTCAAAAAACTTTCTGATTATTTGGAAACAGAAATGAAAGCAGTAGATGATAATACAATGCAACAAGAAATTGATATTCTAAAGAAATTATCAAAATAAATAAAGAAGGGTTTCTTTTATTTATTATTTATAAAAAAATAAGAAAATACTTGATTTTTAGGTTAAAAACTGTTATAATGCAATAGTTATATAATAACACACACAAATGGAGTTTTAAATTGTGCTAAAAAAATAGTTGTTTAAAATGATGAAGTTTGTGGAGGAATAAACAAATAAGGAGGAATAAAAAATGGCAGTAGTTGCAATGAAACAATTACTTGAAGCAGGTGTTCATTTCGGACATCAAACAAGAAGATGGGATCCTAAAATGGCTGAATATATTTTTCAAGCTAGAAATGGAATTCACATTATCGATTTACAAAAAACATCAAAAAAATTAGATGAGGCTTATAAGTTCGTTAAAGAACAAGCTGAAGAAGGGAAAACAATTCTTTTTGTAGGTACAAAAAAACAAGCACAAGAATGTATTAAAGAAGCTGCACAAAGATGTAATATGTACTATGTTGACCAAAGATGGTTAGGTGGTATGCTTACAAACTTTAAAACAATACAAAAAAGAGTTCAAAGATTAAGAGATTTAGAAACAATGTCTGAAGATGGAACTTTTGATGTATTACCAAAAAAAGAAGTTGCAGGACTTAGAAATGAAATGGAAAAACTAGAAAAAAATCTTGGTGGTATTAAAGAAATGACTGAAATGCCAGGAGTTATGTTTGTAGTAGATCCTAAAAAAGAAAGAATAGCTATATTAGAAGCTAAAAAATTAGGAATACCAGTAGTAGGTTTAGTTGATACAAACTGTAATCCAGAAGATGTTGATTATGCTATTCCTGGAAATGATGATGCAATTCGTGCAGTTAAATTAATAGCAGATTGTATGTCAAATGCAGTTATAGAAGGAAGACAAGGAGAAGATGCTGAAGTTTCTGGAGAAATGGAAGAAATGGTAAATGAAGAAGAACCAAAAGATATTGAAGAAGTAGTATCTGAAGAAAAAGAAGAAGCTCAAGAAGAATAATAAAAATATTAAGGGCTAAGGGCGATGCAAATTATGTGCGCCCTTAGTTTAAATTATAAATTATATAAGAGTTTAAAAAAGCTCTTTTAAAGATAGGAGGAAATATAATGATTACTGCTGAATTAGTTAAACAATTAAGAGAAAAAACAGGTGCTGGAATGATGGATTGCAAAAAAGTCTTAACAGAAACAGATGGAGATATGGAAAAAGCTGCTGAACTTCTTAGAGAAAGAGGAATAGCAAAAGCTGCAAAAAAATCAGGAAGAATAGCTGCAGAAGGTTTAGTTGCAACATATGTTTCAGAAGACAAAAAAGTTGGTTCAATAGTTGAAGTTAATGCAGAAACAGATTTTGTCGCTAAAAATGATGAATTTGTTAATTTTGTAAACGACGTTGCTGAAATAGTTGCTACAAGCAATCCAACAGATGTAGAAAGCTTACTTGAAACATCATATAAAGGAACAGGAAAAACAGTTAAAGAAGTATTAACAGAAAAAATAGCAACAATTGGAGAAAACATGACAATTAGAAGATTTGAAAGATTCGAATCAACAGGATTAATTGAAAGTTATATTCATGGTGCTGGAAAAATTGCTGTTTTAGTAGACTTTTCAAAAGGTAATTCAAATGTTGCAAAAGATGTATGTATGCAAATAGCTGCAGCTAGACCAGAATATGTTAATAGAGAAGCTGTTCCACAAGATAGAGTAGAAAAAGAAATGGAAATCTTAAAAGCTCAAGCAATGAATGAAGGAAAGCCAGCAGAAATAGCAGAAAAAATGGTTCAAGGAAGAATTGGAAAATTCTATTCTGAAATTTGCTTAGTAGATCAAGAATTTGTAAAAGATTCAAGTGTAAAAGTATCAGATGTATTAAAAAATAATGATGCTGATATTGTTAGATTTGCAAGATTTGAAAAAGGTGAAGGAATAGAGAAAAAAGAAGAAAACTTTGCAGAAGAAGTTATGAAACAATTACAATAATTGATTAAATTAGAAAAGATAATAAGGATCATCATTACTTAATATTGATGATCTTTATTCATTTTTATAAAGGAGT
Source organism: Clostridiales bacterium UBA7001 (assembly GCA_002449785.1). GTDB lineage: Bacteria > Bacillota > Clostridia > TANB77 > CAG-508 > Scatovivens. The sequence continues at coordinate 8,350 of DJXP01000063.1, read as the reverse complement.
ACAAAATGGAAATTGATAAAAAGTTAATAGAGTACATAGATTCTAATGTTTTTCCGAGTTACGAAAAAAATGAGTGGGGACATGGTATAGATCATATTAAAGAAGTAATACGTAGAAGTATTAAGTTTGCAGATACAGTTGAGAATATAGATTATAATATGGTATATACAATTGCTGCATACCATGATATAGGTCATTATATAAATCCCAAATTACATGAAAAGATATCAGCAGATATGTTATATGCTGATAAAAATCTTAAAAATTTTTTTAATGATGAACAAATTAGAATAATGGCTGAAGCTGTTGAAGATCATAGATCAAGTATTGATGGTGAACCAAGAAGTATTTACGGAAAAATAGTATCTTCAGCAGATAGGCCAACTGTTGTAGAAAAAGCAATTAAAAGGACTTATACATATACTTTAGAGCATAATCCAGAATATTCATTAGACCAAATAGTTGAAAAATCTAGGCAACATTTAATAGATAAGTTTTGTAAAAATGGCTATGCAAGAGAAAAAATGTATTTTGAAGATATAGAATATATACAATTCTTAAAGGATATGGAAAAAATAACAAAAGATGCATCAAAATTCAAAAAAGAGTATATTAAAATTGTAGGAATAAAATAGAAGGATTGAGCATAAAAATATACTTGATTTTTATAAGAAAATGTTGTAAAATTTTAGATAATGTAAATAAAGTGAAAGGATGTAAAAAATGTTGATTTTAAGTATTTTACCTAAAATTAAAAACAATAAACATATAAACCATACAAAAAAATGTGTAATGGTGGCTTTATTTACAATTCTATTATTATTAAATATTATATAAACACTAATTTTTATTAGTGTTTTTTTTCGGTTTATAGGTATAGCCACAAAACCTAAATATTATTAGCAAGGATAGAAAAATGATAGGATATTTGGTACTAGAAAATGGAGATATTTTTGAAGGTGAAAGAATAGGCTACAATACTGATACAGCATGTGAAGTAGTATTTAATACTGGAATGGTAGGATACATAGAAACATTTACAGATCCTTCATATGCAGGACAAGGTATAGTTATGACATATCCATTAATCGGAAATTATGGAATAATCCCTGAAGATACAGAGTCTAATAGAATTTGGGCAAAAGCAATATTTATACATGATTTGGCAGAGTTTGAAAGTAATTTTAGAACTAAGCAAAACTTAGATAAATATTTAAAAGATTATAGAATTCCAGGACTTACTAAAGTTAATACTAGAAAATTAACTAAAGTACTTAGAAATTCAGGAACAATGAAAGGATATTTAACATCAAATATAAACAATATGAATGAAATCAAAGAGAGAATAAAAGCTTATGAAGTTGGAAAAGTTGTAGATATGGTTACATCTAAAGAAATTAAAACATATGGAAAAGGTAAAAGTAAAAAGGTTGCTTTAATTGATTATGGATTTAAACATAATATTGTTAATTCACTATTAAAAAGAGATGTAGAAGTTACTGTATTTCCAGCAAATACAACTGCTGAAAGAATAATTGCTTTTAAGCCAGATGGAATAATGCTTTCAAATGGACCTGGTGATCCTCAAAATTGTGAATTTCAGATTAGAACGCTAAAAAGATTATATGAAGAAAATATCCCAATATTTGGTATATGTCTAGGACATCAATTAATGGGAATAGCTACAGGTGCAAAAACTGCTAAGTTGAAGTATGGACATAGAGGACCAAATCATCCGGTAAAAGATTTGAAGAAAGATAGAGTTTATATAACTTCACAAAATCATGGGTATTACATTTTAGAAGATAGTATAAATCCTAAAATAGCTGAAGTATCACATATCAATTTAAATGATGATACAGTTGAAGGATTAAGATATAAAAATAAAAAAATATGCACAGTACAATTTCATCCAGAAGCATGTCCTGGACCAGAAGACACAGCATATTTATTTGATGAATTTGTGAAAACCATTGGAACCATCAGGAACTAATGAAACAAGGAGGAAAAAATGCCAAAAAATAAGAGTATAAAAAAAGTTTTAGTTATAGGGTCTGGGCCTATTATAATAGGTCAAGCTGCTGAATTTGATTATGCTGGTACACAAGCGTGTAGAGAACTTAAAAAAGAGGGAATAGAGGTTGTTTTAGTAAACTCTAACCCTGCAACAATTATGACTGATAAAAATATGGCCGACAAGATTTATATTGAACCTCTTACAGCCCAAACAGTAAAGAAAATAATTAATATCGAAAAGCCTGATAGCATACTTCCTAATTTAGGTGGCCAAACAGGTCTTAATATTGCCATGGAACTAAGTGAGTGTGGCTTTTTGGAAGAAAAGAAAGTTAGACTTTTGGGAACTGGTGTAGATGGGATTAGAAATGCTGAAGATAGACAATGCTTTAAAGATATGATGGAAAGTATAAATGAACCATGTATAGCAAGCAAAGTAGTTCATAGCGTTCAAGGTGCAATAGATTTTACTAATGAAATCGGTTTACCAGTTATAATAAGACCAGCATATACGCTCGGTGGTACTGGCGGTGGAATTGCAACTACTATGGAGGAGCTTGAAGAAATAGCTGGCTCTGGTATTAGAATGTCAAGAGTAAATGAAATTTTAGTTGAAAAATGTATAACTGGATGGAAAGAGATTGAATATGAAGTAATGAGAGATAAAAAGGGTAATTGTATTACGATTTGTAATATGGAAAATATCGATCCAGTAGGAATACACACAGGAGATAGTATAGTTGTTGCGCCTTCTCAAACTTTAGCTGATAAAGAATATCAAATGCTTAGAACTTCTGCTATAAAAATAATATCAGCACTTAAGATAGAAGGCGGATGTAATGTTCAATTTGCATTAAATCCAAATAGTTTTGAATATGCTGTAATAGAAGTTAATCCTAGAGTTAGTCGTTCATCCGCATTAGCATCAAAAGCTACTGGATATCCTATAGCCAAAGTTGCTACTAAAATTGCTATTGGATATTCACTAGATGAAATCAAAAATGAAGTTACAGGAAAAACTTATGCATGTTTTGAACCAGTTTTAGACTATGCTGTTGTAAAAATTCCAAAATGGCCTTTCAAAAAATTCTTAACAGCAAGCAGAACGTTAGGTACGCAGATGAAAGCTACTGGAGAAGTTATGGCAATTGCACCGACTTTAGAAGCAGGAATTATGAAAGCAGTTAGATCACTTGAAGAAAATGTAGACTATTTAAAACTAGATAGATTAGAACTATTAGAAAAAAATGAATTAGAAGAAGAATTAAAAAAAGTTGATAATGAAAGAATTTTTGTTATTGCTGAAGCTATTAGAAAAGAAATATCAGTTGAAAGAATACATGAAATAACTAATATTGATAGATTTTTTATTGGAATTGTTTATAAACTAGTTAAAATGGAAAAAGAGTTAGAACTTAATCAAATGACACCAAAAATGATTGAAAAAGCTAAAAAATATGGCTTTACTGATAAAGTTATTGCAAAAATTTCTGGGAAATCTGAAAAAGAGATAAAAGATTTTAGAATGAAAAACAATATTGTAGCTAATTTTAAAATGGTAGATACTTGTAGCGCAGAATTTGAAGCAAAAACTCCATATTATTATTCAAGTTATGATGATGAAAATGAAGTTAAAGAATCTAATAAGAAGAAAGTAATAGTACTTGGTTCTGGACCTATTAGAATCGGACAAGGAATAGAATTTGATTATTGTAGTGTTCATGGAGTATGGGCACTTAAAAAACAAGGATATGAAACAATAATAGTAAATAATAATCCAGAAACAGTTAGTACAGATTTTGATATTGCAGATAGATTATATTTTGAACCGTTAACACCAGAAGATGTTGAAAATATTGTAAATATAGAAAAACCATATGGTGCAATAGTACAATTTGGTGGGCAAACAGCAATTAAACTTACAAAGGCACTAACAAATATGGGAGTTAAGATACTTGGAACATCTGAAAGAGATATGGATAGAGCAGAAGATAGAAAAGAATTTGATTTAGCTCTTACAAATTGTAATATTTTAAGACCACAAGGTGGAACAATTTATACAGTGGGGGAGGCAAAACAAGTTGCAAACAAATTAGGCTATCCTGTATTAGTAAGACCATCTTATGTTTTAGGTGGACAAGGAATGGCAATAGCATATGATGATCATGAAATTGAAAGCTATGTTAATGAAATTAATAAAGTTGCTCAAGAACATCCTATATTAGTTGATAAATATATTTTAGGAAAAGAAGTTGAAGTAGATGCTATTTGTGATGGTAAAGATATCTTAATTCCTGGAATTATGGAACACTTAGAAAGAGCTGGAATCCATTCAGGTGATAGCATATCTGTTTATCCAACGCAAAATGTTGAGAAAAAATATGAAGATAAAATTGTTGAGTATACAGAAAAGATAGCTAAAGAATTAAATATTATTGGAATACTGAATATACAATTTATTATTAGTCAAGGAGAGGTTTATATAATTGAGGTTAATCCTCGTTCTAGTAGAACAGTTCCATATATAAGTAAGGTAACAAACCTGCCAATGATAGATATTGCAACAAACGTTATATTAGGTAAAAAACTTAAAGATTTAGGGTATGGAACAGGATTATATAAGAAAAGTGATTATATCTGTGTTAAAATGCCAGTATTTTCATTTGAAAAAATAAAAAATGCAGATACTTCTTTAGGGCCAGAAATGAAATCAACAGGAGAAGTTTTAGGAGTAGATAAAAGATTTGAAAATGCTGTTTTAAAAGCTTTTATTGCGAGTGGTGCTAATGTTTCTAAAGAAGGTGCAATTCTAATAACAGTAAGAGATAAAGATAAACAAGAAGTTTTGCCTATTGCAAAGAAGTTTGCAAATAATGGATTTAGAATATATGCAACACTTGGAACAGCTAAATTTTTAATGGATCATGGAGTAAAGTCTTCTGTGATAGAAAAATTGTGGGAAGGTGCAAATAGTATTATAGATTTAATTGAAAAAGGAAAAATTAATTTTGTAATTAATACTCCTACAAAAGGAAAACAAGCAAATCGTGACGGATTTAAAATTAGAAGAATGGCTGTTGAATGTAAAATTCCATGTTTTACATCTTTAGATACAGTTAATGCTTTTTATAAAGCTGTTGAAGAGGGAACAGATGAAAAAGATTTAAAACCAGTTGATATAGCTAGCATCCATAAATAATAATAAAAATAATCTAAAGAGACACTTATTTGGTAATATAAAAATTCTATGTTATCAATAAGAGGTCTCTTTTTATTAATATTTACAGTATTTATTTTATAAAAGTTTAGTTATTATAATTTTGAAAAAACAATGCGCCTTGAAAGTAATTTTTGTTAAAAAAATCTTAATTAATTTTATGGAAATAGTTCAAGCTTGTCTTGAAAGGGAGCCATAAAATTTATTTAGATTTTTAACAAAAATTAGCTTGAACTAGCATTTTTTGAAAAAAATTATAATAACTAAACTTTTTATAAAATATAAAAACTGTGAATAGCAACATATTTTTGAGTAATTTTTATATAAAAATTTTACTTACTATTGACAATATTTTTTATAATGATATAATTGTGCTAGTACAAATAGTACAATTATATTTTAGGAGGTATAAAATGATCAAAATTACTAATTTAAATAAATCATTTGGAAGTAAAAAGGTTTTAGAAAACTTAAATTGTAATATTGAAACTGGTTCTATATATGGACTAATAGGTGCAAATGGTGCTGGAAAATCAACACTTTTAAGAATTATTAATGATATATATAGAAAAGATTCAGGTGAAATACTTATAGATGGAGAAAACATACAAAATAACGAAAAAGTTAAACAAAAGTTAGCTTTTTTGCCAGATGATTTATATATTATACCAAGTTATACATTAATTGATATGGCAAAATACTATGAAGCATTATATGAGAAATTTGACATGAATTATTTGAAAGAACTGGCAGATATATTAAAACTTGATATTAATAGTAAACTCGATAATTTCTCAAAAGGTATGAAAAGACAATGTGCATTAATTTGTATATTAGCTACAAATGCAGAATATATGTTTTTTGATGAAACATTTGATGGCTTAGATCCTGTTATTAGAAATTTAATGAAAAAAATATTAGCTAAACATATGTCAAATAAAAATACTACAATAATCATGACAAGCCATAATTTAAGAGAACTTGAAGATATTTGTGATAATCTAGGTGTTTTATATAAAGGCGGTGTGTTATTTGAAAGTGATATAGATTCTTTAAAAACAAATATGTTTAAAGTTCAAATTGCTTTAAGTGATGAATTTGATGAGAATACATTTAAAGATTTAAATCCACTATCATTTAAAAAAGTTGGAAGTATAGCAACAATTATTTTTAAAGATGACAGAGAAAAGATTGAAAATGAGCTAAAAAAGAAAAAACCAATTATTTTAGATTTCTTGTCTCTAACATTAGAAGAAATATTTATTTATGAGATGGAGGTAATAGGATATGAATTTAAACAAGTTATTTAATAAAAACTATGCAATTCAAAATATAAAAAAGTCTAAGGGAATCCTTGCAATTATGTTTATTATAATTCCTGTAATTTCATTATTCATATTATATGGTTATAGGACAGAAAACACATTTAGACTTCCTGTTGAAATGGGGGTAATCGCACTTCCTAACATTTTAGGTATGTATGTAATTCCATTTATTCTATCTAATGTATTAATGGGATATGTTTATAAACAAAATAGTTTAGATTTTGTAAATTCAATGCCAATAAGTAGAAGGAAAGCTTATTTAACAAATATAATAACTGGTTCTATATATATTTTTATATTACAAGCATTTAATCTATTGATACAAGCTATATTTATATTATTAACAAATACATATGTTATTTTTGCAATGTTATTAGATATTTTTATTACAATGTTTGTAGGATATTTATTTGTATTTGCACTTTGTTCACTGGCACTTTCTGTTTCAGGAAATAAATTTACTCAAATAGTAGTTGCAATGCTAATATTGTTTTTTATACCTTTTACAAGGATTATAAATTTAATATGCATTGATTATGGTAGTATAAATATTATATCTGCAAATGGAATTAAAGAAGCTTATACACATTATATTGATACAAGTAAAACATTTACTATTCCAATTAATGTATTTCAATCATTTGCTTATGATAATGGTCAAATTTATAGTCTTAAATCAATATTATTTACAAGCTTAATATTTTTACTTTATATTATTATTGGAATGGAATTATTTGAAAAAAGAAAAATGGAAAATAATGGATTTTCGTTTTATAATACAAAAGTTCATTTATTTGTTAAGGGAATGACTTTATATCCTATGATATATGTTTTAAAACTATTATTCTTTAGGGACTCAATTTCAGATTTTGATTTTGAATATATACCACAATTTTTATTTGCTTTAGCAGTTATTCTTATATATTATTTGGTATATGACTTAATTACAAACAAAAAAATAAAATTATTAAATAATATAGCATGCTTTTTAGCAACTACCATTGCTTTAACAGTAATAGTTTCTTGTATAAGTTTTGTATATGATAATTTGAATGAAAACATCAATATTGAAGCTTCTAATATTGAAAAAATAGCAATTAGTCTTGAAACTTCTTTTTATGTTAGAGAAGATATTGAAAAAATAGTAGTATCTGATAAAGAAATAATAAATTATATATTTGATAATTCTTATGGAAATATAAATTATAACTCTGGTAAAACATATAATGATTTCAATAGAATGACTTTGATTTTATTTACGAAATCTGGTAAAAGAGTGAAAATAGGTGCTTATATGGATAATGCAGAGTATAAAAACCTTATTCAAAGATTATCAAATAATGAGGAATATATAAAGTCTGCATCAAATATTTATAAAACTTCTAATTATGCGTATTATTCAAATGAAACATCATTCTATTCATATATAAATTTAAGTGAATATAAAGAACTAAAAGATTTATTAAATGATAATTCAGAAGAGTTAGTAAGGCTTAAACTAAAAAATGTAATTGAAAATAGTGGTAATAATTATCAACAGAGAATTGTTATAAATACTTATAAAAATCATAAATGCTATAATGTTAGTATACCTTTGTATAAATCAGAAATATTAAATAAGATTATTAAATTACAGAACAAGGCATATAGCGATAAATTAAAAGAAGATATTACTGAAAAAGAAAGAGATTATATGTATGGATATAATATTGAGAAAAATGAAAATGGAAAAAGAAAAGTGCTACAAAATACAATTACAGAACTTATGAATGGAGATATTTATAAATTTATT
>DJXP01000061.1 GCA_002449785.1 Clostridiales bacterium UBA7001 | reverse complement strand
TCTTCTTTCTTTTTCTTGTCTTCTGCAGCATGAGCTTCAGCATCTTTAATAGCTTGATTAATATCATCTTCAGAAAGATTTGTACTAGCTGTTATAGAAACTTTTTGTTCATTTCCTGTAGCTTGGTCTTTAGCAGAAACATGAACTATACCATTAGCATCAATATCAAATGTAACTTCAATTTGTGGTACTCCTCTTGGTGCTGGTGGAATTCCTGTAAGTTGGAATCTTCCAAGTGTTTTATTATATGCTGCCATTTCTCTTTCACCTTGAAGAACATGTACTTCAACAGATGTTTGACCATCTCCCGCTGTTGAGAATACTTGAGATTTTTTAGTTGGAATTGTTGTATTTCTTTCGATTAATTTTGTAAATACGCCACCATAAGTTTCAATACCTAATGATAATGGTGTTACATCTAGTAAAACTAAATCTTTAACATCTCCTGATAAAACACCACCTTGAATAGCTGCACCTATAGCAACACATTCATCTGGATTAATTCCTTTATCTGGTTCTTTTCCTGTTATTTTCTTAACCATTTCTTGAACACATGGAACTCTTGTAGAACCACCAACTAATAATACTTTATGAATATCATTTGCAGTTATTCCAGCATCTTTCATTGCTTGTTCAACTGGTCCTCTTGTATCTTCAACTAGTTTTCCAATTAATTCTTCAAATTTTGCTCTTGTTAAATTAATATCTAAATGTTTAGGGCCTGAACTATCTGCTGTAATAAATGGTAAATTAATTTGTGTTTGTTGCATTCCTGAAAGCTCTATTTTAGCTTTTTCAGCAGCTTCTTTTAATCTTTGCATAGCCATTTTATCTTTAGATAAGTCTATTGCATCAGATTTTTTAAATTCACTTACTAAATAATCTATAATAGCTTGATCAAAATCATCTCCACCTAAATGTGTATTACCATTTGTAGATAAAACTTCAAATACTCCATCACCAATATCTAGTATAGATACATCAAATGTTCCACCACCTAAGTCATATATCATTATTTTTTGATCTTGATCTTCTTTATCCATTCCATATGCAAGTGCAGCAGCTGTTGGTTCATTTATAATTCTTAATACTTCAAGACCTGCTATTTTTCCAGCATCTTTTGTCGCTTGTCTTTGACTATCACTAAAATATGCTGGAACTGTAATTACAGCTTGACTAACTGTACTTCCTAAATAATTTTCAGCATCTGCTTTTAATTTTTGTAAAATCATAGCAGATATTTCTTGTGGAGAAAATTCATCTCCATCTATTTTTACTTTTTCATTTGTTCCCATTTTTCTTTTTATAGAAATAACTGTGTTATCTGGATTAGTTACAGCTTGACGTTTTGCAATTTGTCCTACTAATCTCTCTCCATTTTTTGAAAAGGCAACAACTGATGGTGTTGTTCTATTTCCTTCTGCGTTAGGTATAACAACAGCTTCTCCACCTTCCATAACAGAAACACATGAATTTGTTGTTCCTAAATCAATACCAATAATTTTTCCCATTATTTTTTCCTCCCTTTATTTTTGGACTTAAGCTTTAATTACAATCAAACCATTTTTAAGTAAATGGCTCATACTGTAAAAATTCTATTATATATTTTTCTTTTGTTTTATTTATAAAATATTTATTTCCTATAATTACCATTTTTATGATAATAAATAGAAGATAAAAAATTTAATAACTATTTTTTAGTTTGCAACAATAACCATAGAATGTCTTATAACTTTATTTCCAATTTTATAACCTTTTCTATATTCTTCTACAATTTCTTGTTCACCTTTTGTATCATCTTCTATGTGACTAACAGCATCATGAAATTCAGGATCAAATCTTTTACCAACTGTTTCAATTTCTTCTAGTCCTAATCTTTTTAATGAATCCTGAAACTGTCTTGCAACTAATTTAACCCCCTCTTGATATTGTTCATCATCTGTTTTAGCTTCAGCTGCTTTTTCCAAATTATCCATTATAGGAAGCATTGTTGCTACAACGTCCCCTGTAATCATTCCATAAATATTATCTTTTTCTTTTTGACTTCTTTTTTTATAATTTTCAAATTCAGCTAATAATCTTTTATATCTGTCATTTAATTCTTCATATTCTTGTGTTTTTGTAACATCGATATTTGAATTTTCATTACTCTCTGTATTTTCTACATTATTTTCATTATTATCTAAATTCTCATTAAGATTATCTTCATTATTATCCAAAGCCTAAACCTTCCTTTCTTCTTTTTTCTAATATTTTCCTTTTTTAAAATCATCATTTAATTTTTTGCTTATATATTTCATTACTGATATAACTTTAGAATAATCCATTCTTGTAGGTCCAATTATTCCAATTGTACCTATATCTCTACCTTCTACTAAATGATTAAATGTTACTATACTAAAGTTTTTAAGTTCTTCTTTTTCTGTTTCTTCGCCAATGTATATATTAATATCATCAGCCATTCCAGTATTTAATACATCTGCAACTAAATCTTTGGCATCTAATACATTTAAAAAATCTTTAGCGACATCTACTTTTTTAAATTCTGGCATATCAACAACTTTATTAGCACCATCTAAATAAATCTTTTGAGAATCTACTATTATTTTATTAATTTCCTCAATAACCTTTTTTATAATATTAATTCCTGTTTTCATTTCAGTCATTATAAATTCTTCTAAAGGTCCATTCATCGTCTCTAAAGGTTTTCCAACAAGTTTGTTTTTAAATAAAAATGTTAAATCGTCAACTTGTTCCTGAGTTATATCTTCATCAAACTTAATAATAGATTCTCTAATTATTCCTGAATCAGTAAGTATAACAGCCATTAAAACTCTACTTCCTAAAAGAACAAATTTTATATCTATTATTGTATGATTTTGGACATCTGGAGCAATAGCAATTGTAGTATAATGCGTAATTTCCGAAAGAGTAGTTGTAGCAATTTTAGTTAATTCTTCTAAATCATTAACTCTTGTTTCTAACCTATCTCTAATTATTTCCATCTCTTTTTTACTGATTTTATCATCTCTTACTAGTTCATCAACATAGTATCTATAACCTTTTTGGGATGGAACTCTTCCTGCAGATGTATGAGGCTTTTCTAAAAAACCTATTTTTTCTAATTCTGCCATTTCATTTCTTATTGTAGCACTACTACAATTTAATTCTTCAACCAAATTTCCAGAACTAACTGGTTCAGCTGTTTCAATATATTCTTCTATTATAGCTTGCAAGATTTTCTTTTTTCTTTTATCTAATTCCTCAGACATTTTTTCACCTCTTTTAGCAAACCTAACATTTGACTGCTAATATAATATAACTTAAATTAGCCTTTGTCAATAGTAAATTATAATTTTTTTGAAATATTATTATACAAATTCTTCAAATACCAAATTTGCTAAATCTAATCCTTTTTTAGTAAGTTTTATATTATCTAAATCTACTTCAATTAAATCGTTTTTTACAAGTCTATCTATTTCAAAGCGAAAATAAAATAATGGATTTATTTTAAATTTTCTTTCAAATTCTGAAATGCTAATTCCTTCAATTTTTCTAAATCCTAACATCATATATTCTTTCATTTTTGATTCTTCTGTTTGAATTTCATTAACTTTAACATTTTTTTCAAATTCACTATTATTAATGTTTTTAATATATTCATCAAAATTAGAGGTATTTGAATATCTTTTATTATTAAAATATGAATGAGCAGAAAGTCCAAATCCTAAATATTCTTCTTGATTCCAGCAATCCATATTGTGTTTAGATTCATATCCTTTTAAAGCAAAATTTGAAATCTCATATTGTATATAACCATTATCCTCTAGAATCATTTTTGAAAAGTGGTACATTCTTCTTTCTGTATCTTCATCTATTAATTCTAATTTTCCTTCTTTTATTTCCTTTTCAAGTTCAGTATTTTCCTCTAATATTAATGAATATAATGAAACATGTTTAGGCTTTAATTTTTTTACTAAATCTAAACTATCTACTAGCTCATCTTTTGTTTGAGAAGGAAGTGCAAGCATCAAATCTATATTTATATTATCAAATCCAACATCTTTTATCATATTATATGTATTTAAAAAATCTTCACAGCTGTGAATCCTTCCGTACTAGCTTTAACAATCTATCAGAATATGTTTGAAGTCCTATACTAATTCTATTAATTCCTATTTTTTTATAATCCAAAACTTTTTCTTTATCTATAGTTCCTGGATTTACCTCTATTGTCATTTCTGCATCATCTTTAATTTTGAACTTTTTTTGAATTAAGTTCATAATATTTACAATATATTGAGAATTAACAAAAGAAGGAGTCCCCCCACCTATATATATAGTTGAAACTTCTTCATTTATTTTACAATTATCTATTTCTTTTTCTAGTGAATTAAAATATTCGTGTATTTTTTTATCATCACATGAAAAAGAAATAAAATCACAATATTTACATTTTTTTTGGCAAAATGGTATATGCACATAAATTCCTAATTTATTCATAATACTATTCTTTCTAGTTTCACTCATAAAATTTTATTTTTTTATTCTTAATTCTTCTGCAAGTTCATGTATTTTCTTTAGTCTATGATTAACCCCAGATTTGCTTATAGGTTTATCTAATAGTTCTCCTAAATCCTTTAAGCTACTATCTGGATTTTCTAAACGCACAACTGCTATTTCTTTTAAATAATCTGGGAGTTCATCAAATTTTTTTAATTTTTGAATTAGTTTAATATCATTAATTTGATCAACAGAAGCATTAACTATTTTATTTAAATTCGCAGTCTCACAATTTACTATTCTATTTATATTATTTTTAATTTCCTTTGTAACTCTAACTTCTTCAAAAGATAATACTCCTTTGTTAGAGCCAATAAGTGCAAGGAAATATGAAATAATATCTGCATCTTTAATATATATCCAATACTTACCATTATTTTCTAATAGTTTTAAGCTTATATTGTAATTTTTACAAATATTTAAAATATACTCAGCATTATTTTTTTCTGTAAAAATTATTTCTAAATGATAACTTTTACTTGGATCTGTAACTCTTCCTGAACTTAAAAATGCGCCTCTTACAATTGCTCTTTTTTCTTCATCACTAGGATTCAAATTAAACACCATTAATGAATTAACTATTTCACTTTTATTAATCTTTGCCAAATAAGTTTTTCCAATTATATCTGGCTCATAATCAATTCCTAAATTGAATAGTATTTTATAAAATCTTTCTATATTAAATTCATTCTCAGTTACAAATTCAAAATAATTACTTTTTTCTGAAACATTAGCCGTTAACATATATCCCAAAAATTCAGACTCAATTAAATTTTTGTTTTTAAAATTATTTATTCTACTTAATTCTTCTTTAATTCCTGATGAAAAAGACATTTCTAATCTCCCTATCTTTTAAATATTTGCTACAACAATTCTATCATTTCCGCCTAAATCTTTTTGTGAATATATATTTTTATAATTATTTTCTTTTAATAGTTTTTCCACACTTTCTCTTTGGTTATATCCTATTTCTAATGCTAAAAAACCATTTTCATTTAAGAATTTTTTGGCATCTTTTACTATTCTCCTATAAAAATCTAAACCATCTTGTCCACCATCTAATGCTATAATTGGTTCATTTTGTACTTCTTTAGATAATGTTTTTATTACATCTGTTTCTATATATGGTGGATTTGAAACTATAATATCATATTTTCCATAAATATTATCAAATAAGTCCGAAGTCACCATTCCTAAATTTGCTAAATTTTTTCTACTATTTATTTCTACTATATCTATAATATCTTCACTTATGTCAGAAACAGTTACAAAAGCATTATCTCCTAGAATTTTTGATAAAGATATTCCTATAGCCCCACTTCCTGTACATAAATCAAGTATTTTAATTTCTTCACCTTTTTTATGCTTCTTTATAAACTCTTTTGCAATTTTTACTACTTCTTCAACTAATATTTCTGTATCTGGCTGAGGAATTAGAACATTTTCATCCACATAAAACTCATACCCCATAAATTCCTGTTTATGTATTACATATTGAATTGGAATATTATTATTTAGTTTATTAATTCCTTCTTTAAATTTAAGTTCATCATCTAAGGATAAAGATTCATCACCATGAATTACAAAATATTCTTTTGTTTTTCCTAATATATATGAAAGGAGCATTTTTATTTTCAAATTAGCTTCATCAATATTATTTTTATTTAATTTTTCTATTCCATACCTAATTGCTTCTTTAATATTCATATTTTAATCCTTTATTATTTTTTTGAATAGCACTAATATTACATTACAGTTACTATATTACCATCTTTTAGTATAAATTGCAATAAAAATGCAAACCCAAGCCTCTAGCAGTAAATACCTAAAGTAATTGGGTTTGCTATTATAATTAATTACTTTTAAATAAAAGCCCCACGTCTAAGCCGTAAGTCTAAAAATTTTTATGGACCTGTACTCACACAGGTGGGGGCTTTCCTAAATACTTCTGGGTTTCTTACATAAATGTAAGCATACACGCCATATCCAGAGATGAAGCTCCCTTCTCCAAAACTTGTAGGTTCTAAAAATTCAAGTCTATACGCACTACGCAGGGAAAATTTAAATCTATACTTATTTTGTAACTAAATAATAGCATATTTAATTTATTGTTGCAACCGATTTTTTTATTGTTTTTTTTGTTAATACTAATTATTTCTTCTAAATTTATAATATTATGCTCATTAATCTAACTTTTTCATATATATATATTATTTGATTTTTTTTTATAATTATGCTATAATAAATTTGTTGTGAGAGTTTTTTAGCTCTCTTTTTTACATCTTTTTAAAATTTCGGAACATACTTTTCTTCATCATCTTCTATATCTTGAAAATATCCTTTAATATTATATTTTTCAATATATCTTTTTATTTCAGTATATTCTTCAAAAGTTAATTTTCTATTTATATCTTCCATATCTAATGCCATGTAAGTCGGAAAATATTGAGACATAATACTTACCAAAACATTTCTATTTATATTTTTACTTATCCATTTTAATACCATCTTACTATTCATTAAATGATTTGGCAAAACTAAGTGTCTTATTATTAGTCCTTTTTGAATTAAACCATTATCATTAAAATAAGGCGAACCCACCTGCTTATACATTTCTTTAATAGCAGATATAGCAGTTTCAAAATAGTTTTTTATATTAGATAATTTTTCTCCAAGTTCATTATAATAATATTTTAAATCAGGTAAATATACATCTATATATCCTTCTAATAGTTTTATCGTTTCTACATTTTCATATCCACTTGAATTATAAATAATTGGAATTTTTAAACCTCTTTTTTTAGCAATAGAAATTGCTTCTATAATCTGAGGAACATATATTACACCTGTAACTAAATTAATATTATTTGCATTCATTTCTTGCAGTCTTATAAAACTATTTGCCACTTCATCTATACTAATAGTATCACCTTTTAACTCTTGACTTATTTTATAATTTTGACAATATTTACAACTCATATTACAACCTGTAAAAAACACTGTTCCAGAACCGTTTTTGCCACTTATACATGGTTCTTCATAATAGTGCAAATTCGTTAATGCTATTTTTACATCTGCTGTCATCTTACATCTTCCAACTTCACCTTTTAGTCTATTTACATTACATCTATGTGGACACAAATTACATTTTTCCAATGTTTTCATTAAGTTATTATCCATAAATTCTTCCAATCTTTTTTATTATATTACTATTTCTTTATTTCATCAGCTAGTTTTCCTATTGCTTTAGTTTCAATTCTAGAAACATATGAACGACTAATATTTAACATTTTAGCAATTTCTTTTTGAGTTCTTGGTCTTTTTCCATTTAATCCAAATCTCAATTCTATTATTATTTTTTCTCTTTTCTTTAATACTTTTTTCATTTTTTCATATAAAAGCTTAATCTTAAGTTTTAAATCTACTTCTTCTTCTATATTTCTTTCATTATTTTCTAATACTTCCTGAAGTGTTACTTCATTATTATCTTTATCTTTTCCAATTGGCTCATTTAAATATATATCTCCCATTCTCTTCTTATTACTTCTTAAATACATAAGTATTTCGTTCTCTATACATCTTGAAACATATGTAGCAAGTTTAAAACTTTTAGTGGCGTCAAAACTATTAATACCTTTTATTAATCCAATACTCCCTATTGAAATTAAATCATCTTGTTCAACATTACTTGATGAATATTTTTTTGCAATATGTGCAACCAATCTTAAATTTCTTTCTATTAAAATGTTTCTAGCTTCTTCTACTCCATTTTTCATTTCTTCTAAATATTTTTTCTCTTCTTCTGGTGTTAATGGTTCTGGAAACAAGCTTCCGCTTTGTATATATCCAACGCCAAATACAATTTGACTCATAATAAGAAGAAATTGAGATATAGAAAAAACAAACATATACTATTTCCTCCATATACCAAAATATTTTTTCAAACTCATATTCTAGTATATGTTCCATTTTTCTTCCTGTGCCTGACCAATAGAAGTTTTAAGCAATATTTTTTATGCACATTTTCCTAAGTTCTTTTGCATGATTAATTGAAATCTGAGTAACAGTACCACTAGATATTCTTGCAATTTCTTGTAATAATTCTTCTTCACTTAATTTTTTTATATGTGTATTTGTTTTTCCATCTTTAACTTTTTTAGATACAAAATAATTATTATCCCCTTTTGCTGTAATACTTGCTAAATGTGTAACACATATTACCTGATGATTTTTAGATATTTTTTTCATTTTGTCACCAGTAGCATTAGCTGCTATTCCACTTATTCCAGTATCTATTTCATCAAAAATTACAACCGGAACATCATAAGAATCAGTCAAAACACTTTTTATAGCTAGCATTACTCTAGACATTTCACCACCAGATGCAATTTTGGTAAGAGATTTTTCTTCTTCACCAATATTGGTACTAATTTTAAATTCTACTCTATTTAGTCCATATTTTGTGAATTTTCTTTCTTCTATAGTTACTGTACTGCCTACTCCTTTTGTTTCTTCTGTATTTTCTACAAAATCTACATTTATATTAAAACTAGCATTTTTCATTTCGAGATCTTTTAATTCTTTATTTATTTTTCCAGATAATTCTTTCGAATATTTAACCCTTACATCATTCATTCTTACTGATAGAGCATACATTTTATTCTCTAATTCATTTAATTTATTTTTCAAGGAATTAATATATACTTCTAAATTTTCAATTTTTTCTATTTCATCTTCTACTTCTTTTTTATAATTTAAAATTTCTTTAACATTATTTCCATACTTTCTTTTTAAAGTTTTTATTAAATTTAGTCTTTCTTCTACATTGTTTTGCTCTTCTTCATCAAAGTTCATATCACTTTTCAAATTTGCTATATCGTTTGCTGCTTCTTGAAGTTCATAATAACAATCTCTTATTCTTGATACTACATCTGAATACTCACTATTATATTTTTCTATTTTTTCAAGAGCTTTTATGCTATAACCTATATTATCTATTGTACTATCATTTAATCTTTCTTCAGCTTCACATAAACCTATATTTATTTTTTCAGAAGACATAAATATACTTCTTTTTTCTTCTAATTCTTCTTCTTCACCTTCTTTTAATGATGCTTCTTCTATTTCATTTTTTTGATAATTTAACAAATCTAACTTTCTTTGCTTTTCTCTTTCATCTCCATAATTATTGCTAAGTTCATCTTTTATTTTCAAATATTCTTTATATTTTCTATAATAGTCTCTTTTTAAAGATAAAATGTCTTTTCCAATATAAGTATCTAAAAATTCTATATGCATTCCAACATTTAATAGATTTTGATTATTATTTTGTC
Source organism: Clostridiales bacterium UBA7001 (assembly GCA_002449785.1). Lineage (GTDB taxonomy): Bacteria > Bacillota > Clostridia > TANB77 > CAG-508 > Scatovivens. The sequence continues at coordinate 17,994 of DJXP01000061.1, read as the reverse complement.
CATGAATATCAATAATTTTTTTCATAAATTCTTTAAGCTCATTTACTGTTACTAACCTACCATTTATTTTACATATATTTTTTCCTTTTAAGTTTATTTCTCTGGTAACTACTACCGTATCCTCTTCATAACCTTTATTTGGTATATAAAAAGAAGCTTCAACTAATGAATAGTTTTCGCCATTTCTTATAATTTCTTTTGAAAATCTCCCACCAGCTAAAACTCCTAAAGCATCTATTATTAATGTTTTTCCAGCTCCAGTTTCTCCTGTAATTACATTAAAACCTTCACCAAATTCTAAAAACAAATCATCTATAATTCCAATATTTTTTATGTGTAATGTATTTATCATAATTCCACCTCAACTTTGTATAGATAATTATTATTACATACTAATAATTGCATCTGACTAAAACAACTGTTTGCTAGAACTATTATACATCATTTCTACAATTTGTCAATACATTTGTTTGGTTTTTTATATCATATTCTATATAACTATCTGTTTCTTCTACATTTTTTATTAATCTATCTTCTATGATTTCACTATTTTCTATACATTTTTCATTGTTCAAAAATACAATATAATTCTCAGTTTCTTTATGAAGTTTTAATGAAATATCTGTAGGTGTTTCAATTTTTATTATAATATTATTTTCACCCTTATTTATCTCTAAATTAACTATTCCTTTTGCTGTATTTACTGTAGATTTTATATTTTTAAGACTTCCTAAATTAGGCTCTATTTTTACTTTTTCAAATCCTGCATCTGCTGGACTAATTCCAGCTATATATTTTTGCATAATTATCATTGGACCAGCTGACCATGTATGATTTTTGCTTCCTTTATCCTTTTCAAAATATTCCCATAATGTAGAACTATATTCATCTTTAAGCTCTACCATCTCACCATATTTAGTTTTTATTCGATTTACTGCCTCTTCATACATATTCATATTGCATAATGCTTCTAATATATATTTTTCCCAAAATGGAGTATTACCATCTTGATTGACTAAAACATTCTTAATACTTTCATATTGTGATTCATTTGCAATTCCTGATAAAACTAAAACCGCATTTGCTCTTCCATCAAAGCCTTCAAAATCTTTGCTTTTATATCCTTGACCTTCAATATAAAAACTATTTTTTATCCCATTTTCAAGTTTTTCTAATCTACTCAAATATATTTTTTCATCATATTTTTTACCTAAAACTTTAGCAATATTTAGCATTTTAGTATTTGCATAATAGTATAATGAATTTTCTAATAATACTTCATCAGTTTTTCCAACCGTATCATACCATGGCCATAAATTTTTATAATAATCTCCTATACCTTTTGTCATACCATCTTCCTGAATGCTCCACAATTTTAAATATTCTTTAAAATATGGGTATACAACCTCTAAAAACTCCTTATCACCCGTATATAAATAATAATTATATGCTTCATCAATCCCTATTAAATTTTGAATTGGTAATTGAAGATTTGAAACATATGATGGAATCACACTCATTAAAGCTTTTCCATCTCTCCAACTTATATAATTTTTTATAGCTTTTTTATATAAATCTAAAGAATTATAATCTAAAGAATATACAGCCTCTTCCATAGCTAAACTTGTATCTGCAATCCACATTGTTCTTTCTCTATCTGGACAATCCATAAAAGAATCTCTCATATTTACTAGTAAAGTATTAACAGACATATCCCACAGTTTATTTAAAAACTCATCATCACATTCAAAACTACTTACTACTTCTGAATTATATCCTGTTTTTCTATAACCTAAAGATAATATTTTTACACCTTCTGGAATATAATAATAAACTTTATCTCCACTTATCCATGCTAAACTTTCAAATTCTTGAATTCCATCTTTTGTTATATAAGTTACTTCATGAACATCAGGGTTATCTTCATTTTTACTATATATTCTAATTTCTTTCCCATGTATTGAATCTACTTTTAAATATGGAGTAAATTGAATATTTGTATTAAGTTTCATTTCAATTTCTTTATTCTCATTAAACTCCATATTTTTGAATTCAGATATGTTTTCATATTCTTTTATATTCTCATCAAATACAAACATTGGTATATCTCTTTTAATTAGCCTTCCCCACGGCATATCGTTTGGACTGCCAATTATTTTAACATTTTCCCACATTGTATCATCAAAACTACTCTCAAACCAATCTCGAAGTTCTAAATTTGCATCATAATAAATATTTGATTCGCTAAGCCTTGGCGGAACTTTCTTTTCATCTTGCTTATATGCTATATTTTTAGCTCCTTTCCATGAATTATTACTTACAATTTCTTCTTCACCAATATCCATATAAAAAAGAAGGCTTCCTAAACTTGAGTCTATATGAGAAAAACCTAACTTTCCAAAATGCCATACTAAAATTCCTATGGTATTTTCTCCTTCTATTAAAAAATCTTTAAGCTCGATTTCATCATAATAGATAGAGTTTTTCTGAGACCTTTTTAATCCGCCTTCTCTTATTATAATATTTCCATTAATATAAAGCCAATATTTAGAATCAACAGCAATTCTTGCAATATATGAATCTAAATTTTTTTCTTTAATTTCAATTTTTTTTCTAAAACATACCCACGAATTTGAAGAATTTTCTTCATCTATCCAAATATATTTAGAGCTTCTGCTAAAACCATTTTTTTGGGCATAGCTAACATTTATATTATAAGCAGTAATTATAATAACTATATATAAACTCACAAAAATAGCTTTAATAAGATTGTTTTTCATTCTACTCTCCAAATTAGTATCCTAGTTTTTTAAATTCTTTCATTAATTTATTCATTGCTATATCTCTATGATTATGAACTGATGCAAATTCTTTTTCTTCCATATCTCCCATTGGTTTATCAAATCCATATGGAATAAATATAGGTGCATATGTTAATCCTCCAAGCTTTCCTGGTTCTAGCGCAATACTTCCTTTACATTCACCTCTTGCTACAATTTTTTCCCCAGATGGTAGAATTGCTGTAAGCACATCTACAAATCTACATGTTCGGTCTTTCATGTCTTTATACTCTTTCATATTAGCTAACAGTTTATTTATACTTTGTTCCTGAGTTGCATTTTCACCTGCATATCTACTGGTATAGACTCCTGGGGCACCATTTAATTTATCTACGCAAAGACCTGCATCATCAGTTATTATTATTTTATTTTTTATACTGTTTTCTTCACAATACTCTTTAATTGCATTTGCTTTTATTTCAGAATTTTCTTCAAAAGTTTTTCCATCTTCAATTATTTCCTTGTTAAATCCTATATCTTTAGTTGTATATAATTTAACATCAAACTGATGTGATTCAATTATTAATTTTAAATTATTAATTTTATCTACATTATGTGTGCCGTATATTATCTCCATTAATTATTCACTCCATTTAAAATTATCAAGTCCTGCCCCTAACTCAAAATGATATTTAACAATTCCTAAATCTATTTTTGTACATAAGCCTAATCCTGCTGTTTTTAAAGATACTTCATCATTTTCTTTTAACTCAAATTTAAACTTTTGTTGGTTTAATGCTGTTGGTGCATAAAGTGCAAATTCAACACCTTTTTTGTACCAATCTGGAACATTTTCTATTGTTTTAGAAACTGCACTAAACTCTTTGCTTTTATGATTTGTGCCTTTTACTTTTCCATATCCTATTGCAATTACAATTGAAATTTTTTCATTTTCATTAAGAGTGCATGGAACTTCAGCTTTATTATAAGTAAGTTTTGTCCAACAAGTATTTAATCCAATTTCTTGTGCTTTAAGTACAATTTTTTCACCATAATATCCTGAAGCTTCATCTAAATCTTTTCGATTTTTTTCTCCCATAATTACAACATAATTTTTACAATTATCAAAACTTCCATAATGTGTTTTTCCAAATGCTTTTTCTTCATTTAAAACAAGTTTTATATTTAAACCTGACTCTTCACTACATTTTTGTATTTCTTTTTGAAGCTCCTCTAGAACTTCACCTTCTATCTTTTGATCCTTGTAACTTCTAACAGAGTGTCTTGATTTTACAACACTTTCAATATTATTCATAATACCACTTGTAATCCATAAAACGGATTACCTCTCCTTTCTTTATAATTTATAAAGACTTCAAGTAATATTGTTTCCTTAAGTACATTAAATTATATCATATTATGTGAATTTCTTCAATTATTTTTGTAAATACAAAAAAAACTTATTAGTTTAACACTAATAAGCTTTTAATACTATAAATTATTATAATCTACAAATTAATTAACATAGAAAAAATAAACAGAACCATCATATAAATCAGTTGCTTGAATATTTAAACAAACACCTGTATTTTTTTCTATTTTAATTTTATCATACTTTTCTATAAGGCTAAAACCACCTGTATTTTTAGTAGGAGCTAACCCTTCTATAGATATTATAATATAATCATATGTTAACTCTAGTACTTTAATAGTATGTTCACCTGCTTTATTGAATGAATATTCAAATCCCTCTTTTACTTTTAATTCCACTTTCCCTGTACCATCAATATCATCTAAAAAAATTAAATTAGATTCAGGACTAAGCATTTTTATATTTGGTAATTCATAAACCTTAAATTCAGTATTAAATTTTCCATCATTAGTTGGCATTTTAAATTTCCAAAAAAGTATAAAAGTAATAATAAAAATAATAGCCAAAATAAAAATTATTTTTTTATTCATATATACTCCAAAAGATTTTGCTTAATATATTTCAAATTATGCATTCAAAAATAATAAACAGCTCTTAGCTGTTTCCTTTTTGGTGACCCCTACGGGAATCGAACCCATGATTCCACCTTGAGAGGGTGGCGTCTTAACCGCTTGACCAAGGGGCCATATAGTATTATAACACTATACATTTATACCATATTTAAGTTATTTAGTCAATACAAAACTCAAGAATTTCTTGTAGCCTTTCATCTTGTTTGCTTAAATATAAATATCCAATTAATGCTTCAAATGCAGTTGCTTTGCTATAATCTGCAACATTTGAGTTTTTAGCCACATGATGGTTTTCTGTATTTCTACCTCTTCTTACAATATCTTTTTCTTCTTCTGTAAGTTTATTTTCTATTTTGCTTAAAATATCTGCTTGAGCTTTAGCTTTTACATATTTTATAGACTCTATATGTAATTTGTGTGGTTTAGCATTTGAATTATTTACAAGTTTTGTTCTAATAAATAATTCATAGACACTATCTCCAACATATGCCCAAACAAGTGGAGATAGCATTTTTACAGTATCAAATTCTTTTTCTCTATTAAATATATCCACTTTTTCTTCCTTCCTTTATGGTTTTTCTAAAGTTATATTTCCAAGTTTTGTACTTCTAAAATCTTCAATTATAATTCTAGCTACTTTTTCATCATCTATTATTTTACCAGATACTATAGCGCCTCTTTTTTGACCAATTAATTTCATTAATTCATATACTGAATTAGATAGATTTTCTACTTCTAGCATTTCCTCTTCAGAGATTTTATATCTTTCTAATATATTTTTTCTATAGTCTCTCATAAGAACTTTTAATAATTCATATGCTATTTCTACTCTTTCAATAATATCATCTTTAATCGTTCCTGTAAAAGCCAAGTTCAAAGCAACTTCATTTGATTCAAACTTAGGCCACAAAACTCCTGGTGTATCTAATAATTCCTGATTTTTTCCTATTCTAATCCATTGCTTAGCCTTTGTAACCCCAGGTTTATTTCCAACTTCTAAAGAATTTTTCTTTGCAATTCTATTTATAAAAGATGATTTTCCTACATTTGGAATTCCAACTATCATAACTCTTATAGTTTTATTAATTCTTCCTCGAGCAGCTTGTCTAGAAATTTCATCTGCCATTATCTCTTCTATCTTTTTAGAAACTTTATCTATATTTCTGCCTGTTTTTGAATCAGTTAAAATTGTTGGGGCTTCCTTAGAAAAAAATTCTACCCATTTTTTATTTGTTTCATTATCTGCCATATCTGCTTTATTAAGAAGAATAATTTTTTTCTTATTATTAATTAGTTTATTTATTTCTGGATTTCTACTAGATTTTGGAATTCTAGCATCCAATAATTCTATTACAACATCCACTAATTTTAAATCTTGTTCAATTTGCTTTCTTGTTTTTGCCATGTGGCCTGGGTACCACTGAATCCTTGTACCTGGCAACTTTTCTTTTTTATCTTCCATATTACTCACTTTCCTTATTATTTCTTATACTTTATAATAATTTTTTTATATGAAAATATCATTTTACAACTCCAAATGCAGGTACATTAATAGTAACAGCTTCAAAATATCCTTCAGCAGAATATGTAGTATCTCTATCTAAATATAATACATCTCCACTATTACAATGAATTTTCTCATTATTTATTATAAAATTTACATCTGCACTAATAAAGTAGTAAACTCTTTCATTACTTACTTTACTTGAATTTAATTTACCACTCAATTTAGTAACTGCTAAACTTACATTTTCTGTAGTTTCTTTTGTTAAATAATTGTCAGCTGAATGAACTTCGCTAATCTTTCGTGTTATTTTTTCATTATTTGATATTTTCTTGTACATATATGTTTACCTCCAAAATTTTTTTAATAACTCAAACGCTTTTTAATCAGCAATTTCAACCATATTTAATTATTATAGTCTTCACTTTCTTCCATCAGCAAATCAAAATCTGATTTATATAGTTTATCCTGTTTTACTCTATATTTTTCAAATTCTGTTAAGGCCTTATCACATGCAATTTCGTGTTGAACTATCGAGAAATCCTCGGTAGTTGATCCTTTATCTAATTCTAAATCATTATATATATTTTTAAGATGCAAACTAATATTATCAGTTGAACAATCATATAGCTCACTCATTGCTTTTTGTGTTAGCCATAAGTCGCCTTCTTCAAATCTGACCTGGATTCCTTTATCATGTGTTTGTCTTTCAAATATTAAAAATTCAGCACTACTGCTCCTTATTATTAAATCTTTAGGCATTAATTTTCATCTCCTTTTTTGCTAACATATTAACATATGTAATAAGTCAAATTACAAAAGTCCTTATTTATCAATACTTTTCAAAAGTTTTCTATTTGCCCCACTATCCCAATTGATACTTGTACTTGGCAACTTTTGATTTTTATCTTCCATTTATTTCACTTCCTTATTTAAATTCCATATTTTATCATCCATTAAAATATAATATTTTAAATCTAATTTTTTTGAAAAAGCCTCTATTGACTTAAAAACTTTATGTGTAAAATAGTAGTTATCAACTTCTTCCATATCTATCCTTTTATCAGTAATAAAATTTATAGTCAATATATTATCCTTAATATTTATAGTAATATCCTCAATATGTCCATATTGTCTATTTCCTTTTATTTTCTTTCCCTCTTCAGAGATTCTAGTTTTTTTAATATCTAACTTATCTGCTAAAATAATTGATAAAGCTATTATATTATCTGTATCAAATCCAGAGCTATGATTTTTTATTGCATCAAGTACATTATCAGAATCTTCGAATATCCAATTTTTCTCCTCAAAGAGCTTTTGGGCGTATTTAAAACTTCTTTGGGCGTGCCCATCTTTACCCTGTAACGCACCAACATCGTGTAATAAGCATGCTATTTTACATTTATAAATAGTATCTTCGTCAAAATCTAAATCCTTTAATATTTTTTCGGCTATTGAAGATACATTTTTTATATGTTCATAGTTGTGAAAAGCCCAACCTCCATCTTTTATCTCTTTTTCCTCTATTTGCTTATAAATATTAAATATTTCATCATTTAAATTTAAATAGATATATATTTCTTTTGGTGTTATATTAAAACTCATATATTTTTCCTTTCCTCTGCACATTTTTAATACTATTTGCTTACAATATTTGCTAATAACCGATATTACTTATTGTCTATTTTCAATTAAATCTATTTTTCATGTAATGCGAAAAAATCTCTAATCAAAAAATTAAGTGTTTCCAATAGTTTTAAGGAACTTTCTATAAATTGTTTTCTCGCAGTTAATGTTTGTACTTGCACAACTTTTATTATCACTGTTATTCATTTTACTCACCTACTTTATAATTTAATTGTTTTCTCAATTCTAATAATTTTTCTTTATCTTCTTTATATTCAAATCTTGGTTTTACAAAATTTTTTGAACCTCTTTTTTCAAATGAATATCGTGGAATTAATTGAATATGAAAATGATTCATTGGTCCATCACACATTGTACAAAGATATACACTTTCAGCATTATAAACATCTTTTAAAATATTCATTGTTCTTTTAGCTAATACAAATATTTCATTACATGTTTCATCATCTATTTCCATCATATCTTTATAATGTATTTTAGTGCTTATAGCAGTATGTCCATCTGCTCTTGGATTTCCTACTAAAAAGCATTCGAATTTGTCATTTTCAAATATCATTTTATCAGTATTGTCTCCATATAAAATATGATTGTTCTTTTTATCAAAGCAAGTAGGACAAATTCCTGAATCAACAATATCAGCCACATCTACTTTTCCACTTTTTATTAATTCAACTATTTCTTCATTTTTTAATTGCTTTAAATTATCCATTTTTTCTCCTTTTTATAAAATATGTAAAAATCTCAATTTAAAAAATCCTGTATTATCAATAGTTTGAGTCAACCTTTCGAAAAATACTGATTTCCCAGTTAATGTTTGTACTTGGCAACTTTTGATTTTTATCTTCCATATTATTCACTTTCCTTCTATTAATTATCTTTCATATTAATCACATATTTTCATATTTTCAAGCATTTTTTTATTATTGGCTGCAATGTGATTTTTCTCGTCATTATAAATAATTCCACCTGCTTGCTTTACAATATATTGTCCAGGTACATAATCCCAAACCGTATTCCATACAAAATTAACCGCACTTATTTTACCACAAGCTGTCCATGCAAAATCGACTGCTGAACAATAAAAATCTCTTTTGTTTCTACTACTCTTTTCTTGGTAAACATTAACATCAAACTTTCCAGGTCCTTCAATTACATAAATAGCATTTTTGCCTTCTAAATTATTAACATTAATTTTATTACCATTTAAATATGCACCAGTTTCATCTGCATAATATAGCTCATCTAATTTAGCTAAATATATAACTGCTGCTACAGTTTTACCATTTTTTACGCAAGCCACTTGAATTCCCCATAGGGGTATATTATTAGCAAAATTTATTGTACCATCAATAGGGTCAATCGTAAAACAATTATCAGTTAATCCTTCATCAGTATTAAATTCTTCGCTAACTATATAAAAATCAGGGTATTCTTTTTTTATTGCATTCATAATAAATTGTTCAACTTCGTAATCAATATTTGTTACTAAATCACCTTTATTATCTTTAGCTTTTACTTCAAATTCTTCAGTTATTAATTTGCTTGCTTCTTTTACTGTATCAATTAAAAACTTTAATTCTTTTGTCATTTTTTACCTCATTTCCATATGGACAAAATCCATAATTGTTTTATTTCTTCATTTTTTTATCTAGTTAGACTTATTTTAATAAAACATGTAAAAATTTCAATATCAAAAATACAGTATTTTCAAGTGTTTGAGTCAATGTTTATATAAATTGGTTTTTCTCAGTTAATATTAGTTTTATTTTCATTCATTCGGATCAGCTCCTTTATTTTTACATCTTTTCTTCTATTATTTTACCATCAATAGAAGTTATTCTATATGCATTTTTAGTATCATTACTTTTAATAGCTTTTATATCATCATCAATAAATTCTAAAGCTACTTGATTATCAATTGCATAACCTATAATATTTTTTTCTTTTACTACATCATATAATTTATTTTTAGATATTTCATCTTTGCGATCATAATGTACACAATTAACTGCATTAATTACATTCATTCCTTCAATTAAATCATAATTATATCTAAACCAACAATAACTTCCAGCAGAAAGTCCAGAACAAACAATTCCAGAATTATAAGCTTTGCTTAGTAGTTTATCAATTCCTGTACTTTTCAATTTATCTACAAGATATTTTGTATTTCCCCCGCCGATATATATAATATCAGTATTTAATATATCATGCTCTAATTCACTAAATGTCTTGCTTATATCTAAATGTGAAACTGTACAACCTAGTTCTTCATAAACTTTTTTAATACCTTCAAAATATTCTTCAGGATGAGAAGAAGCAATGCTAATAAATAAAAATTTAGGATGTTCTTTATTAGATAGTTTTACTATTTCTTGATCTATCTCTTTAGTTTCATATGGAAGTAAAATGCCATTCTTATATCTTGGAATTTCACCACCACCAATACATACTAATGCTTTACTCATACAATTCACCTCTTTTGATTAATATAAAATTTGTCGGCATATTACAAGCCAACCAGTTTATGTTTGTTTTATTCTCTTCCATCTACATCACTTCCTTCTTAGCTATTATATTATAAAAATGCCACTTTTTATTATCTGATTCTCTAATATATTCAATTTCATCTAGTTTCAAAATTTTATATCTTTTTAAATATGCTTTTACTTCTTCCATTGTAAATGTATTAATTAATTCATTATCTTTCCAGTCGTCTCTATCTCCAAATAATTGTCCCACAAAGTATCCATTTACATTTATTGAATTATAAATTTTGTTCCATAATTCATCAAAGCAATCAGGGTTACAAAACGGTATACTAAAAAAGGCTGTTATCGCATCAGTACTCTCAAGGTGAACTGATTCAAATTCTTGTTCACTGAAAGATATATTTTCTTTTTCTTTATCATTTAGTCTTTCTAAAATAAAGTTTTTATTCAACTGTCTATCTATTGCAGTTACTTTTATTCTGTTCTTTATCATATATACTGTTTCATTTCCACTTCCACATCCTAAATCCACAGCATTATTAATTTTATAGTTTTTTAGAAAATAGACTAATAATTTGCACACATCATTATTATATGTTCTATTTTGATAACTTGTCCAATCTTTCATCTTTACTCACTGTCCTTTTTATTTGGAAATGATTTCATGAGCATATCAAAATCACTTTGTAATTCTTTCATTTCTCTTTCTCTATATATTTGGAATTCTTTTTCTGCTTTTGCTATGGCTTCTTCATGTGATATTTTACCATTACCTTCTAATATTTTTCTTCTATTAAGTACGATTTGATTATCTAGCTCTTCAACCCAATCTTTCATTTTCATTGTTCTTTGTTCTAATGCTTGTAATTCTGCAAAATCTAAAAATTGTAATACTAACAAGTTTAATCTTTGTAATTCAATTTCTGATAAATAGTTTTTTGCAATTTTTACATCATCTATTGTAACATAATCTCCTTTAAAATTTGTCATACCAACATAAAGCTTTTCGTTATCTACTCTATCATAAATTAATTCTGCAACTGAAGGCAATTGGTAATTCATTATCTTTATAAATTGATGCAATATGTTGGCTTATATTTTTCTTAAATATGTAATAATATTTTTATAAGAAAGTGAGTATTTTCAATACATTGAGTTGGGTTTTTCTTAAATGCCGATACCCCAATTTATATTAGTTTTATTTTCATTCATTTGGATTAACTCATTTTATTTTATCTCGATAACATCTAAATCTTTGGGGACAATTACGTTATTATCAAAATATTGCTTTGCTTCTTCTTTATAAAGAACATCTTTATCATTTGGATGTGTATCTTCTGTATGATATAAGATAAGATTCTTAATATTTAATTTATTTAAACTTTCACATACGTATTTAACAGTTGAATGTTTTTTCTCATATGGCTTAAATATTTCTTTATCTAAGTCTAAGCAAAATGCTTCATGCATTACATAATCTTTATCTTTAACTACATCATATAATTCTGGATTTAGAATTTCATCACCTAAAAAGACAAGTGTTTTGCCACTATCAAAGGTTGTTTCGAATCCATATAATTTATTTTTACTTGCTTTTAAATCAATAAATTTATACTTTTGATTATTAATAGTTAATTCTTCTCCATCATTAACAACTATTATATTTATGTATTCGTTTATTAAATCAACATAAACATCAGGATATAAATGTTTATAAATATCTTTAATTGCAACTGCAACTTCATCATTACAGTATATATTAAGCTTTCCTGTATAATTCCCACTTCTATACATACCAGTTAATCTTTTTAATAGCCAAAACAATCCTAATAAATGATCAGTGTGTGTATGTGATATAAAAATATCATGTATACCTGATAGCTTTATACCAACTAATTTTATATTTTTAACAATATCTGCACTTCCTCCTGTATCTATTAAAAAATTATCATTAATTATAAAACACGTATTACCAATATTATGTTTTGTGAAAGTTTCTATAAATTGATTTCTCACAGTTTATACTTGTGCTTGCACAACTTTTTTTATCATTGCTATTCAGTCTATCTTTCAAAATCATCTTGTTGCTTGTCATATTCTAATCCAATTCTAAAAAATATATCTAAAAGCTTATTAGTTGAAGAAATATTGTCTCCTAATTTTAAAGATAAATAACTATCTACATCATTTGGGTATGAGGTAATATTTATTCCACTAAACTGTGAAACTAATCTTATATAAGTTTTTAAAAATTTATTCGTAATATTAGCTTGTATTTTACATGCTTCCTCATAGTTAGAATTGATTCCATTATAATGCCCAAATCTTCTTGTTAAAAAATCTGCTATTTTTATCTCTTCTATTCCAGCTTTTTTTAACATTCCAATAAAGATAGTTGCTGAAATTAGCATAGATGGAGTAATCTCTCTTCCGTCTTTTACTCCTGAATTAACTTTATTAAATTCTCCATTTATCTTTTTAATTTTTAAATACTTTAGATTTATTTTGCCTTTTCTTTGAATAGAATAAATATATGCTTTTTTTCCTGAAATTCCATATCTTACAAACGGCATTGTAAATTTGAACCCTTTTCTTTCTAATGCATATCTCATCGTAAAAGGTGTTTCTGAACCATAGTATTCTTCCGTTCTTTTAGCTAAAACATCATATTTATGACCTTCTTCTAAATCAATCTTTCCAAGTACTTTTTCATGTCGTAAAGAGTTAAAACTATTATCCTCTAAAAATCCATTAAACACTTTTATATATTCCAGCAAGTCTTGACAATCAGAATTTGTCAGTGTCTTTATTAAATAATAAAAATATGTATCAATATTATGTTCTTTATCTATCTTATAAAAACTTTTTTCACTATGACAAATATACTCATAATATTGTTTTAACTCTTCTTCAAGTTGTTCAAAATTACTAATTACCAAATTAGGTCTATAAAAGGCTTCCCTCCTTTTGGGACACAAAAAAATTCCATTTTTTTGAGAAACTATTTTTTCTAACTGTTTAGATGTTAATTTCACTTCTTGTCTTTCTGAATCGATTAACTTTCCAGATTTCATCGAATTTGGATCTATATATAGCTCTTCGCCGTCATCTCTAGAACAAATTTTATCAAATGCATTATTAATAATAGTTTCTATAAAGATTTTTGTATATTTATAGTTTTCTTCTATAATCTCTGACATATTTTTCACCTTATATACATTTAAGCTTCAGTTGCTCACAATCTCCTGTTTTAATTATTACAATATACCCCTCTATTTTTTCGCTAGTCTTGACTAAATTAAAATCAATAAATTTATATTTTTGATTATTAATTAATAATATCTCACCGCATAAACAATTATTATATTCATATTTGTAATCTATTTTTAATAATCTTCATAATAATTTATTATTTTTTTCATTGTTCCATCTTTTGATATTCTATTCCATTCTTCTTTGTAAATAAATTTTGTATATTCAAAATTCAAATATTCTTTTTGAAATTCATCTCTTTTTTTGACTAATGTTGGATTATTTGTCCAAAGATTGAAAACACCATTACCATTTATTCTTTTGCAAATATAAGCATAACATCTTATAAAATGTTCATCAAAACTATTTAAATCAGGAGAGTTTTTCAATGATGTTGCAATCTGTCTTTTGGCTAAAATATCAATATCAAAATCTCTATCAGAATCTGATACACATTCACCATAAAAATTTCTAGGTCTTTCTTTTCTTGAGCCTCTGTGATCTTCTACTGCTTCTTTCATTAATAAAATCTCTTCATTGTTAAAATATTTTTTTAGTTCTTTATCATTTACTAATATTTTCCCTGATTCAAATTCATGATTATCTCTACTTATATTTAATCCTACATCATGATAGCTTGCTATAACATATGCCATATTCTTATCTAATTTATAATAATCTGCTAGCATCATCATATTATTAATTACATTATTAATATGTATCATTCCATGTGAATAATATTTACTATACTTTGGAAAAATATTTTCTTTTATATAGTTTCGCAAATTCAAGTCTACTCCGTCTAATTTGTCATCCATTATAAATCAATCATTCCTCCTTGATTATCAGTTGAATTTTCAATTTTTGTTACCATAATTGGAACTTGTAAAGAATTTCACTATATTTTCATATTTAATTGCTAAAATTATCAAATCTGTCTTCCTTTTTATATTCTAAGACCCTTTCTAACACTTTTGCATGTGCTTTGTGCATAAGTCCTTTTTCTATAATACGTTTTAATTCATTCTCACTCATATATGAAACACTTTCTACTTCTTCTTTTTGAATAATAATACTATTTAAATCTATATTCTTTTTTAAATAAAAAATAAATCTAACTGGAAAATCAAAAACAAGAAACCCCAAATCAATAATGTTATCATCACTTATGTCAATTCCTAATTCTTCTTTTACTTCTCTTTTAATGGCTTCAATTGGCTCTTCATTATGACCAATATGACCACCTGTTGAAGAAAAATTTCCACCTTTTTTCTTAGATGTTTTTTGTATTAAAAATTCATTATTATCATTTTCAATATAAATAATAGCTACTGCAATATGCTCTCCAGGTTCGAAAAAAGTAGCATCTATTCCTCGTTCTATAACTTTTCCAGTTCTCTTGCCATTATCATTATATACATCAAGTAACTCACCCATATATCTTTTCTCCAGTTTATAGTTTTATTTTAATTCACCTTTTTTCTTTAATTCATTTATATATTCTTTTTGTGCTTTTATAAATCTGTTTTTATCTAATAACATTTTCCTAATATCTATTAAAAACTTTTCATACTTAGAATCTTTAAAAAAAAATTTGGCATATCCATTTTCTCCAAATTTATTTAGTAAAACTTTATATGCATTTTCAAATATTTCATCATCCGATAAATGAGAATTTTTATTTTTTCCATAAATATATGACCTTTTAAAACATTGTTCTATACTAGAATTTCTAGAAGCAGAAGATAATATTTTGCCATATATATTTCTTGGCTCATTTTCGGCATTTGCTCTTTGGTCTTCAATTGCCTCTTTAATAACTCTTCTTTGTTCAATTGAAAAATAATTCTTCAAAAATTCATCATTAAACATTATTTCCGCGCTAATAAACTCATGATTTTTTTCATCCGAATTTTTTCTAATATCATGATAACTGATAGCAGTATACAAAATATCGTTATCAATTAGTAAATTATTCTCCTCTATTATATCTTTGCTACGTTCTAATACATAACTAATTCTATCTATTCTATCACCAATGTAATTATTATTATATAGTGGAAAAATGTTTGTCTCAATATATTCTCTTAATTCATATTCTTTTAATGTCATCTACTTTACCTCTTTTTATAATATAAATCATCTGTACAATGACACACAGTTGTAAAGTATATACAATCATGGCAATATACATTATTAGAAGGTTGCCTTATTATATGATTTTGAATTTTAAGTTTATATTCTAAAGACATCATCACATTTTTCATATTAATATCTTCATTATCTTTAATATGCCAGCAACAACAATAAATAGCATTACCATCACTTGGTAAATTTTTTTCACATTCTTTTAGCATATTAATAATTAGTCCCTTATGTCTATGTTCATGTTTAGTGCATGTCCAAGTTATTTCATAGCCATCATATGTACTTTTATTTAATGGTAATATACCTGTCATTGCTACTATTTCATTATTATATATAGCTAACATATATTTATCTTCTATATCATCTGTAGCCCCATTTTTTTCTGGAAATTTCCCAAAGCATAGTCTCAAAAGACTTTTAATTTGGTCTGAATCATTTTTAGTCGATTTTCTAAAAGTATACTCATTATAAATCAAAAAATATCACCTCTAATTTCCTCATTTTAACATCATAAATTTTATTAAAAATCATTTAGACTTATTCTATAATTCTCAAGAAACTCTCTTAATATTTTACTCCAGTAATTCCATAATATCTTCTAATTAAAAGTATTCCTTTATCAGTAGTATTCTCCATAATATATTTATCGATTTTCTCATTATCAATTATTATATTAGCATCTATGTCACTATTTTCTTCAGAAAAATCAACTAAAATTGGTGCTTTCATAAGTAAAGCAAATAAATCATCTCTAGTTTTATAATATTCTCTTACATGTATTGGTACAAGTTCAACTTGTTTAAATCCTGCATTTATTATATTTTCATAATCAATTATACTAATTGGTTTATCATCATTAAATGCCTGACCTTTATTAAACAATAGTTTTAAACTCCAACAGTCCAGTTTATCTACCCCTCTTAATAAGAGTTTCCCTCCTACTTTTAATGTTTTATAAATTTGATTAGCATCTATACATGTATTTCTGGCAACAACAATATCAAAATATTCTTTTTGAGTATTCATATTTAAATTATCCATTTGCCTAAATGTAATATTTTTTCTTCCACTTTTTTTAAGATTTTCTTTTGCTGTTTTTATCATTTGATTTGATAAGTCTGTCGCTAATATTTCTCTACATTCTGGAAAATATTTTAATACCTTTTCTCCTCCACCTGTACCTAAATCTAATATTTTACATTCTTTGCCCGCATATAAATTTAATAATTCATATAAATCCCATTTCGTTAGGCTTTCTTTAGTATGATTAATCATACTAAAATCCCAATTTTTAATTTTATCGTAAAATTGTAATTCATTCATTTATAATTTCTCCATTTTAAGTTCTTCATTTTTTATTATCCATTTTATATCTTCTATTGACTTATCTATATTAAATATTCCATTACCTACTGGATAGTAAACTGGAAAAACTTTATATGTATCATTTTTTATTTTTAAATTATAACTAGTTTTTCTATTTTCAGATACTGATATTCTTTCATTTAATATAATAGAACTTACCTGATTCCCAAATGTAACTATTACTTTTGGTTTTATTATATCTATTTCCACAAATAATAAATCTAAATACTGTTTTAAAACATCATCTGGTAATGGTCTTGCATCTATTTGAGTGCATTTTCCTAAATTCGTTATAAATACTTTATTTTGTTTAATCTCACTATAAACATAATCTGAAAATTCATAATCCCAATCTTTAGATTTTTTCTCTAATATTTTATTATATGTATCATTACTCAACAAATCTATTTTATTAAATAGTTTCCATATATTTTTAGTTCCAATCCATGGAGATTTTCTACCTTTCCAAGATTTTTCACTTGCAATATTCTTTCCTGTTGGATTCATAAATACGAAACATATATTGGGACTATCTATATCTCCACCATAATAAATAGAGTCAAGTTCTTTTGCTCCATACTCTTTTTGTAATTTATTATAACCTTCTTTGAGTTTTTCAAGTTCTTCATTCTTCTCTTTTATAGATAAACTCACTTTATATACTCCTTTAGATTAATACCATCATATTTAATATTTATTTTTACTTATAAAAACTAAATTCCATTATTTAAATAAACTTTAATTTGCTTAATCATATGTGGAATATTATAATTTCCAGCAAATCTGTTGGTATCTAATAACT
>DJXP01000057.1 GCA_002449785.1 Clostridiales bacterium UBA7001 | reverse complement strand
CATTATTTTTAATATTCCCCTCTCATTAACAAAACACTTTATAAACAATTATTTATCTTTTCTATCTTTTAATTCTCTTTCACAATCAATTAATTTTAATTCAAATGTTTGCTTAGAATTCTTTATAATATTATCTAATGTCATTCCAGCAAATAAAGATTGCACTGCACACATAAAAAATAATACAGATACAACTAATGTAGGTATTTTTACCACACCTCTATGTAAAAAGTCTATAAAAACTGGTACAAAGAAACACATTCCGGTAGCAAATAGCAAAAATGCAAGTATAGAGAAAAACTTTAATGGTTTATAGTTTTTATAAAATCCAAATATAGTTTTTATTACTCTTATTCCATCAGGAATAGTATTTAATTTTGAAGGGCTATCTGCTGGTCTATCTCTATAATCTATTATAATATTCTTTATTTTCAAATTCTTGTCTAAACAATGAATAGTCATCTCAGTTTCAAGTTCAAATCCTTTTGACATTACAGGAAATGTTTTAACAAACCTATAACTAAAAGCACGAAGACCAGTCATGACATCTCTTATATCACTCTTGTATATTCTATTAATTAATCCCCTTACTGTAACATTTCCAACATTGTGAAATGGTCTTTTGTTTTCAGTAAAATATGTAGATGAAAGTCTATCTCCTATAACCATATCAACATTTTCTTCTAACACTGCATTTACAAATTCATTAATTTTATCTGGTGGATAAGTATCATCACCATCAACCATAATATAGCACTCTGCATCTATTTCTCGAAACATAGTTCTAATAACATTGCCTTTGCCTTGTCTAGTTTCATATCTTACAATAGCTCCCGCATCTTTAGCTATTTTATCTGTTCCATCTTTAGAATTATTGTCATATACATATATTTTAGCATCTGGCAATTCCTTCTTAAAATCTTCTACAACTTTTTTTATAGTTTTTGATTCATTATAACAAGGAATTAAAACTGCAACTTTATCCATTTTTCTTTTTCCTTTCAAAGTTTGATTTTTTCGAACATATTATAACATATATTTACATTTTTTCAAACAGTTATTTTAAAAAACAGACCGGAACGTAAGCCCCACTGTCTGCTCTGCCTGCTAAGGTCTTACTGGATCATTAGAAAGCTTTACTACCATAACTCCATAAATCATTTTTACTGAATTTTCTTCTGGAAATACATTCATTTCTTTAAAATAAATTGAATCTACTATGTCATTATAACTTGTTGTATTGCAAAATTGTACATTCAATCCCATATAAGTATTTATAAATTTTGTCCATGTCCCTTCCATTCCACTATATGAACCATGAAATACTGGATTATCAAAAATATCTCCTAGAGTATAATTTTTTAATTTATGTGTGGGAATAAATAAACGATTATTTTCTTCAATAATTCCAGCTATCATAATTGGTTTATCAGGAGAATAATCTTCTGTTTCCTCAATTCTTTCCATCATTCTAATTGTAGTATTAATTGCTTGATCATACTTTAACTTTAAAACCATATATGATGTATTATCTGCCAAATAATATGTGAAAACTATTAAAAATGCGCTTATTAAACTTGCCCACTTAAATACAAAAGTTATTTTGTTTCCTGACATTTCATATATCATCATAGCAAATGGAAGTACTAAGATTAGTTGAGCACCTGTTAATAAATACATTTTTGTATCAGTTGCAAGAAGGTCTATTGAATTTAAACCAACTGGTAACATAATTGTAAGTGCTATTATAAATAATACTCTGAGCGGATTTTTCCATACTTTATTAATAATTATTGCAATTAATTCTAAGACTATAGTTGATATAAACATAACTTTAAAAAATTCTTGTCTTGAATAATTAGTATTTTTTAAAATTTCATCTGTAAAGAAAAAGTCTTCAAAATCTTTATAAGCATTTGGAATTGTTTTATTTATTGATGAGATTGAATTTTGAACACTAATTGATTCCATTCCTTTATAACTTGCCAAATTCATATTTTTGCTTTCTAAAATCATATTTGTAATTTGTGAATATGAAAGTCCTCCAACTATAACTACAATAATAAGCATTATACCATGTAAAAAGAAATAACCTATTTTTTCTTCTTTATCCAATAAATCTCTAACAAGTCTTATAATTGTAAGTCCTACTACAACTCCTATATAGCTTTGATAAATTCCAAGTAAGAAAATAAACAATCCTGTTGCTAAAACTAAATTAATTAATTTTCCTCTTTTCTTAAAAATTAAGCAAACTATTATTACTGATATAAGCATTGCAGAACAATATGCTACTGATGTATATATATATGTAAAAGTTGCAGTGAGTGCTGGTGAAACCGCAAATATGGCAGATGCTAAGAATACAGTAATTTTATTTTTTAATTTCAAAAGATTAACAACTAATAATGCAGATATAGCTATAAAAACTATTCCAATAATAGTAGTTAGACTAGGAATTGCTAAATATTCAAATATTTTGTCCACATAAAATATTCCCCATCTTCCCAAAGCAACTTCCCAATCAGTAGGAACTGTATAGTCCATAGAATTCCACAATCCATCTTGACTCATAATAGTACTTGTAATAAATGTTATATGTGTTATTAGCCCAATAATTAAAGCAGAAAGAAATGCTAGTTTTCCATCTGTTCCAAATATTTTACTAAGTTTTTCTTCTATTTCTTCTGGATGAGCAAATATATTTTTATATAAAGTTATTATCTTATTTTTGAAACTTGAAGTAGAATTTTCTTTTGAGTTATCCTTTTTTATAATACTATCATTATTAACTTTTTCTACATCTGGTTTATTAATTATTTCATTTTCATTTTTTTCTTCTTTAACAATAATTTCAGATGATTCAATTATATTTTCTGTTTTATTATTGTCATTCTTCTCATTTTCTTCAAGCATTTCTTCTAAACTTTTAGTTTCAATTTCACTAACCTTATTTTTTTCCTCAAGCTGTTTTTTCTGTGCTTTATCAGAGTCTTCTTTACTTAATCTTACTGCTGCTTTATATGGATCATCTAAAAACACATCATCTTCTAAAGACTTTTCAATATTTACTTTTATATCACTATAAATATCTTCATCAAGCTCTTTACTAATGTCTATTGAATTAATAATATTATTTTCTGTAGATATGTATTTTTTTTCTACTTCATCTATCATATCAGAAATATTATTATCTTCTTTGCTTTTAATACTATCAATAGGTTCATCTTTTTTTACTTCTTTATATGCATACTCTTTGCTCTCAAAAATATCAAACTCATTGACATTTTCTTCTTTTTCTATTATTTTTATGTCTCTTTTAGTAATCGGAATACCTTTTGGCACATATTTTATATTTTCAATTGTTTTATACTTTAGTATTTTCATATTTTATTTCCTCTCTAAAACAATATTTATTTTTTCTTAAATATTATAAGTTTACTTAAAACAAAATTTAATATTATTACAACTATATTTGCAATAATCTTCATAATAATATCATTCATTTTAATTATAACAGCCAAATTCATTAGTCCAATACTAATTACTTCAGTGAAAATTCTGCAAGATGTAAAAGAAAATATTTCTTTTACTAATCCTTTTAAACTCTCACATTTACTATCAAATACAATTGTTTTATTAACCCAATACGCAAATATTAGTGCCACAATAAAAGCAAAAATTTCACTTATATTTACTCTTAAAGTTTCATCTGAAAATCCTCTAAACAATATATAGCTTCCTAGTGCATAAGATAGAATATTAACAACTGTTGAAAGTCCGCCACAAATCAAATATCTCATACCTTCTATATGTTTTCTATACCAATCTGCTAAAGATTTTAAATGAATTTTTTCTAAAATTAATAATCCAAAATTTTCTAATATTTTAAACACTTTAAGAGTAAAATTTTCTCTGTCTGTATTTTCCATATCTAACTATAAGTTCCTCCTTAATCTGTTTTTATATCATAATTACAAGTATCTAATGTAAAATTAGGACTGTAAAATGGATCACCTTTTTCTATATATTTTTTCCATTTTTCTTTAAACTTTTCTTTTTCTTTATTAAACCTTTTTTCTTTATCTATGCTATATTCATATCCTCTAGTTTTTGACTCGAAATGATATAATTCTATATATGGATTATATATAATAGACAATCCTTTTTCAATAATTTTAAGACAAAAATCAACATCATTAAATGCAACTTTAAAATTATCTTCATCCATATATCCGTACTTTATCATATATATCTTTTTTGCAAAATAAACATGCACCTGTTACAGCAGAAACATTTCTTGTTGCAGATTCCCTACCAAAATAGCAATGCTTCCCATATGGAAGATTAACTAAACTGTTTCCTGCTATCCCTGAAAGACCTATAATAATTCCTGCATGTTGTATTGTTTTATCTTCATAATATAACCTTGCTCCAACAGCTCCAATTTCTTTATTTTGTGCATATCCAATAAATGTTTCGAGCCAGTCTCTTGAAATTAATTTTGTATCATTATTAAGTTGAAGAATAAATTCTCCATCTACATTTTTTACACCAAAATTAATTAAACTAGAATAATTAAATTCTTTTGTATCATTTTCATTTTTTGTAATTACATTTTTTTCACCAGAAAAATCTAAAACCGTATTTCTATTGTAATTTAAAACTTTAATTCTATGATTATCTATTAGCTTATTATAAAAGTTAAAAGTCTCTTTTTCTTCACTATTATTTTCTATTATTACTATTTCATAATTCTTATATGTTGTAAGGTTTACAATAGAGTTAATACATGTATCTAATAATTTTACATTATCTTTATTCGGAATTAATATAGATACTTTTGGCTTACCAATAATATCATATTTTATTTTATAAATTCCAGGGACATCTTGTCCATATTCTACTGTTCCTTTTTTACCGATTCTTTTTAAATGTTCTTTAATAACTTCAATACCTGCTTCATATGCATATGGCTTACTATCAGCAACATTTGCAGTAGATGACTTATGTACTCTCCAATGATAAAGAACTTTCGGAATATGTATTATTTTTTTTGCTTTTTCTGTTGCTCTTAATACAAAATCAAAATCTTGTGCACCATTAAATTTAGAATTTAATAGTCCAACTTTTTCTTGTAATTCTTTTTTTATAACAACAAAATGGGTAATATAATTATTACATTCTAATGTATATTGTGAAAAATCTGGTTTAAAATAAGGCTCAAATCTTTCTTCTAATTCATCTATTTTATCTTCATCAGAATATATAAAATCAACATCTATATTTTCATTTATACATTTTACTATTTCATATAAACAATCTCTAGATAATAAATCATCATGATCTAGAAAACCTATATAATCTCCTGTTACAATTTTAATAGCTTCATTAGTATTCTCTGAAATTCCATTATTTTTCCCCAAGAATTTGTATTTAATTCTTGCATCACTTTTTATAATGTTTGTTAAATTATCATTTGCATTTTCACTTCCATCAGCTAAACATAATTCCCAATTCGAATATGTTTGCTTTTTTAATGAAATTACAAGTTTTTCAAAAAATAGCTCATTTGTGTTATACATTGGTACTACTATACTAATCTTTGGATTGAATTCAAATTTATAAGTTCTTTGCTTTTCTATCTCTTCTTCTTTTGGCTCATTTTTCTCAATCCATATCTTATACTGCTCTATATTAGTTTTTCTATTTTCTTTAATGCGAAAAAATCTCTTAAATATCTTTTTTAATGTTTCAAATAAACCATATCTTCTAAAATAATATTTAATTTTATTATAATCATTTTTTAAACTCATTAGTTGGATCTTTCCTTCCTAATTGTTACTATTTTTTTCTTGAAAGTAGTACTGTATGCAAATATCTTTGAAGCCAATATTTCTATAAACATTAGCTGGATAATAGCCTTCTTCTGTTTGAATAAAAGCAATCTTATTTTTATTCATACATACATTTAGTAGCTGTTTTATTACTTCTTTACCAATTCCTTTTTTTCTATACTTCTTTTTTATTGCTAAACCATGAATATCAAAAAAAGTATCATTATTAACAGTTGCAACTGTTCCAACAGTTTCTTTATTATATTTAATAAAATAGAAGTGATTTTCTAATTTACTATTACATTTTTTGTAAGCATCAATATACCCTAGCTCTAATCCATTATATGGATCTTTTTCATCCCCCTTAAAACTTTCAAATAATTCAAATCCAAATTTTTCAAAATCTGTAGTATCTTCTAATTCAATTTGCAAATTACAATTTGTCTTTATAGTATTAATGTTTTGAAAATCATCAAATATTTGCCACACTTCTTTTGATACAATTTTAAAATCATTAAATAATACTTCTTCTTTATTTGAATATAAATATTCTTGTATAGGAATAATTGCAAAAGTTGGAGTTCTATTCAAGCTTTCCATATTACTTTTTATGCTTCGAAATAAATCATAAAAATCATTTTTTGTATTAGCTATAAGATTAAAAGCATAATTGCAATCAATATCTTTAACTTTATTACTATATAATAATGAATAATTTTCAAAATCTATTTTTTTATCTGAATATAAACCAAGTGTTGAAATATAATAAAAATCACTTAATATCTTAATAAAATCTTTTTCCATATTACTATCTTTCTTTTTTCTTCTTTTTCTTTATAATCTCTTCTTCACCATAATAATTAACTTTAATGTTCTTCATATGATAAACTTCTGTATCTAAACTTAAATTTATATTATAATATGGATCTCCAGAATCTAATATTTCAGGCCATCTTTGCTCAAATCTACTCATTTCGCCTTGAAATCTTTTAATTTTAGCAGGTGAATCTTCCTGTCCACGTGTTTTTGATTCATAATGCCAAAATTCAACAAATGGATTATATACAACTAAATATCCTTTTTCTCTTATTTTTAAACAAAAATCAACATCATTAAATGCAACCGCTAAACCTTCATCCATCCACCCTACTTCTTCATAAATGCTTTTTGGTGTCATAATACATGCTGCTGTTACTGCACTTAAATTCTCAATCATAGACTCTTTAGCAAAATAACCATGTCCAGATTTAGGAATACTTTTAAATCTATTACCAGCTATTCCTCCAATTCCAACGATAATACCTGCATGTTGAATTGTTTCATCTTGATAATAAAGCTTTACTCCAACTGCTCCAACATCTTTTCTTTGACAAAAGCCAAGCATTAATTCTAACCAGTTTGGTGTTATAAGTTCTGTATCATTATTTAGTTGTACCACATATTCTCCAGTAGTGTTTTTAACTCCAAAATTAATAATTGCAGAATAATTAAATCCGCTTTTAACTTCTCTTCTATTTTTATTTGTATACTCTAGTGAACATTCATCTTCTGTTTCAATTCTTTTACCAGTATTATAATTTACAATTTTTATTTTATCATTTTTTAATAATGTTTTATAATAATCAAATATTTCATTTGTCTCACTATTATTTTCAGTAATAACTATTTCAAAATTTTTATATGTTGATTTTTCAAAAATTGAATTTATACAAACTTCTAGAATATCTTTTCCATCTTTATTTGGAATTACAATAGATACTTTAGGCTCACCTATTACTTTATAATCTATTCTATAAATTCCATCTATACATCCTTTAGATACTGTTCCTTCTAATCCAACTCTTTTAATGTGATCTTCAATAGCCTTTTTTCCAGCTTCAAATGCATAATTTTTTGCATTACTATTTAGTTTAGCAGTAGATTCATTATGTACTCTCCAATGATATAAAATCTTAGGTACATGACTTATATTTTTAGAATCTGTTATCTCAAGCATTCTTAAAAATATATCATAATCTTGTGCTCCATCATAATTTTCTCTGAATCCCCCAAGTTTTTCCATTAATTCTTTTTTAAACACACTAAAATGACATATATAATTTTGGCATCTTAAAGTATCTGGTGCAATATCAGGTTTAAAATATGCATCATATCTATTTCCATTTTCATCAATTTTGTCTTCATCTGAATACAAAAACTCAGCATTTGGAAATTTATTTAAATTATAAACTATTTCATATAAAGCATAATCTGCTAAAACATCATCATGGTCTAAAAGAGCAATATAATCTCCTGTTGCCATTCCTATAGCAGCATTTGAGTTTCCTGCAATTCCTAAATTTCCATCTAAGTATTTATATTTTATTCTTTTATCTTGTTCATAATATTTTTTTAAATTGTCATTTTGTTTTGGACTTCCATCTGCGAGGCATAGTTCCCAATTTGAATATGTTTGATCCATCATACATTTTATAAGCTCTTTAAAAAACTTTTCTTTTGTGTTATACATAGGAACAACAACACTTATTTTAGGCTCAAAATCAAATTTCCTTTTCATTTGAATCTTAAGGTCAGCATCTTTTGGTTCATTATATTTAATCCATCCACCATAATCACCATATTGCAATTCTTTTTCATTTTTAATAAATCTTATAATTCTTCTTATAACTGTTTTTATACATTTTTTTATAGTCTTTATAAAACCATATTTTCCAATATAAAATTTAATCTGATTATATCTATGTCTAAAAATATTCATATTATTCCCTTTCTTTACTTAAGTTTATCAAATAACTAAGATATATCCCATAATTTTTGTCCTTTAACAAAAGTTTCTAAATTGACATTAAAATATTCATCTGTTTTATTTATTTTTTCTTGCCATCTATTATTAAAAATATTTTTATCTTCATCTAAAATAATCTCTTTTTTATCTTTATCTATAAATTCAAGCTTCACATATGGATTAAATAAAATAAGTTTTCCTGCTTTCCTATTTTTTAGGCAAAAGTCAATGTCGTAATAATTTGTTTTATATTCTTCACTAAAATTACCAATTTTTTTTGAAATTTCTTTATTAAACATTAAACATTTTCCGTGATACAGCATTAAGATTTTGAATTAAATTTTCTCTTCCAAAATATCCAAATTTACTTTCTACAAAATCATTAAATAATTCGATAAACCCATTTTCTTTATCTAATACTATTCCAGCATTTTGGACTCTTTTAGCTTCATAATTATAATATATTTTAGTTCCAACTACACCTATGTCTTCTCTTTGAGCAAAGCCTAGCATTTGCTCAATCCAATTTTTAGTTTTTATTTTTAAATTAGCATCTAAAATTATTATATAATCACTTGAAGAATTTTCCAATTTATCATTAATTGCTTTTCCAATATTTTGATTTTTTACATTTGCAATTTTTATTTCATAATTTTTGTATGTAGACTCAGAAAGTATTACTTTTTTACATTCTTGAACAATTTCGGTATTATCATATTCGTTAACTACAATTATTTCAACTCTAGGATTTCCTTTTATTTTATAATTAACAACATATGTTCCCATATTAACACCATCTTGTACATCTCCATTTAATCCCATTCTTTCTAAATGACTTTTTATAGCTTTCTTACCAGCTTCAAAAGCATATGGTTTAGCATCTGTATTCATTGCAGTTGAAGCTTTATGTACTCTCCAATGATATAAAATTTTAGATATATGGATAATTTTTTTTGCTTTCTCAGTAATTCTTAATATTAAATCATAATCTTGTGCACCATCAAACCCAGAATTAAATAATCCAATTCTATCTAGTAAAGATTTTTTTACTACACTAAAATGACAAATATAATTATTGGCTCTTAATGTATCTGGTGCATAATCTGGCTTAAAATGTGGAGCAAATCTTGGTTCATCAATAAAATGAAATTTATCTTCATCAGAATATATAAAATCTACTCCTCTATTTTCATTAATTGCTTTAACTACTTCATATAAAGCGTCTAATGATAGCATATCGTCATGGTCTAATAAAGCAATATAACTACCTGTAGCCATTTCTATTGCTTCATTAGTGTTTCCCGAAATTCCCTTATTATCATTTAAGAACTTATATTTAATTCTTTTATCATTAATACTCATTTTTTCAATTTCTGAAAGTTTTTCTTTGCTTCCATCTGCTAAACATAATTCCCAGTTCGTATATGTTTGTAAATGGACACTATATAAAAGCTCTCTAAAAAAATCGATATCTGTATTATAAAGTGGAATTACTATACTTATTTTTGGTCTTTTCAAAAATCTATGTTTCTTTTGCCTATTATATTCCTGATCTGAAATTTCATTTTTAATTACCCATTTTTCATAATCTGTAAGTTCATCTTTTTCTTTTTTTTCAAGATTTTTCTCATACACTAAATATTTTCTATGGTCAATTCCTTCCCAGTATTTGGCAGTTGTTTCATCAGTGAGTTTATAATAGTTTTCTACTCTTTCTTTATAGATTTTCTCTGTTTGCTCTTTATCATATTTAATTCTTCTTCTTCCACCTGGTGGCATAATTCTATCAATAAATGTTGCACCATTAAATGGATTTATTACCCAACAAATAAATTTTAAAATCTTTTTCGTTTTTTCAATAATATTTTTCATTTAATAACTTACCTTACCTGTATCTATTGCTAGAAAATTAAAGCTTTTATTAAAGTTGATATTATAATATGGATCAACTTTATTATAAAAATCTTTCCATTCTTCTTTTAATCTGCATACTTGCTTTTTATAATCATATTTTCTCTCTTCTGCTATTCCTTCTCTTTCGTCTGACCTTACTATCTCTTGAAATTCAGCATATGGTGTAAATATATTTAAATATCCAGCTTTTCTTAATCTTAAAGAAAAATCCACTTCATTTATTAATTCAAAATCAATATTTTCATTCATACCAGAGACTTCTTTAAATACATTTAATCTAGTCATTCTACAAAGTCCGGAAATAATACTTGAATTACAAACTATTTTATCTCTCATATAATATCCTTTTGAATTATGTCTATATAGATATGTGGCAAATTCTCCAAGTCCATAAACCATTCCAGCACTTTTTATAGTTCCATCAGTATAATATACTTTCCCACCAACAGTACCGACATCTTCTCTAGATGAATATTCTAACATTCTTTCAATCCAATTAGGTGTTATTACTTTTTCAAATCTATCCAACTCTACTATATATTCTCCATCAATTATTTTTACTGCTTCATTTATTAATTTTGAATATGATGCATCTTTTATATTAAACTTAATTACTCTGACTTTTTCATTTTTAGATATTTCATTATAATACTTAATTGATAATGGTTCATCTGATCCATTATCAATTATATCTATTTCATAATTTTTATAAGTTGTTTTATCTAAAATATACTCAACACATTTAGCCAAAACACCGCAATCATTCTTTTTATTTATAATTAATATATTTACCTTTCCAGTAACGCTCTCTTCATAATCTATTTCATAATATCCTTTATATTTGTCATGCATTCTGGCTTTTCCATTTATTCCAATTCTATTTAAATGATCTTGAAGTGCTCTTGTTCCTGATTCATATGCATATAGTTTTGCATCAGAATTCCCAGCTGTTGAGCCTTCATGAGTTCTCCAATGATATAAAATATTAGGAATATGTTTAATTTTGTCTTGTCCCGCAAGTTCTGTTGCTCTTAAAATAATATCAAAATCTTGTGCACCATCACATTCGCTTTTAAAACCACCAAGTTTATCCATTAATACGTTTTTAAATATACTAAAATGAGTAATGTAGTTACATGATCTTAGTGTATCTGGTGAATAGTCTGGTTTAAAATCTGGGTCATATCTAGGTGAATCAATATTCTCTATTTTATCTTCATCTGTATATATAAATTCAGCATCTGGGTTTTCATTTATACATTTTACAATTTCAAATAAAGAATGAAATGGTAATAAATCATCATGATCCAAAAGAGCTATATAATCTCCAGTAGCAAGTTTAAGAGCTTCATTTGTATTACCTGATATTCCTTTATTCTCACCTATATATTTATACTTTATTCTACTATCTTTGCTACACATTTGCATAATTGAGGTAAGTTTTTCATCACTTCCATCAGCTAAGCAAAGCTCCCAATTTGAATATGTTTGACATTCTATAGAAAAAAGTAACTCTCTAAATAAATCTACTGGTGTATTATAAAGAGGAATTAAAATGCTTATTTTAGGCTTTATTACAAAGTTATTAGCATTTTCCCTTTGTATAATCATTTTTTCTAAAGT
Organism: Clostridiales bacterium UBA7001; assembly: GCA_002449785.1. Lineage (GTDB taxonomy): Bacteria > Bacillota > Clostridia > TANB77 > CAG-508 > Scatovivens. The sequence continues at coordinate 8,713 of DJXP01000057.1, read as the reverse complement.
CATACCATTTGATTTTATCCATAATTCATAAACATCATCTGTAGCTTCTTCTATTTTTTGCCTTCTAGCCAAATATTTTTTTTCTAATTCTTGCCAATATTTATATGTTTCTTCATCTGTTAAATTTTTTAAAGATATTTTCCATTTATTAAATCTTTTAATACGTTTTTTCTTATTATAATCTTCACGTCTTTTACTTCCTGTAGGATACAATCTCTCTAATATACTAAGTCCGTTAAATGGATTTATGACTCTATTAATACTTTTAAGTTTTAATAGAAATTTCCATAATTTTGTATCACCAACATATCTTAATTCATTTGCATAACTTACCAGTTTTCCTCTTGCATCTTCAAGTTCCAAATTTAATGCTCTATTTTCTTCAGTAAGTTTATCAACTTCTATTTCCAAATTATTAGCTCTGTTTTTATATATTTTTTCTTTAGATGCAATATCTTTTATGTTTGAATACTCTCTAAAGTATATTTTATGAACCTTCTCATCAAAGATATTTTGAGTAAAATCTTTTTCTAACTCTTGGAATAATTCTAAATGCTCATATATTCCAAATTCATTAAGTAGATTATATAATCCAAATTTATTTATTAAATTAGGAGTATTAAGTATTGTTCTGTAATAAATATATTCTACTGGAATATTATAGTCCATCCATTCTTGATCAAATACATTTAGTTTTCCATGTATTATAAAACAATTCTTAGGCACGAAATCTAAGTATGCTTTTCTCATAAATCTCAATTTTTTCAATTTATTTTCATCATAGTTTCTAATACACTCTTTTATATTTCCACTATCACCTAATTCATTAATTAAAGATTCATATGAAACCAAATTCTTTTCTAAAACCTTTTGAATTATTTGATATTTCTGCATAAATTCTTTTACATTACTAACATTTTGAAGTTCATTATCAAATCTAGTTTCCTTAATAAATTTACTGCTTAATTTTTCTCCATCAAATGTTTCTATTACTTGTATTCCTTGCTTTTTTAAATCTTCTAAATATTCTGCCATCTTTTTAAGATGTTCTTTTGATTTTTCATTTGCTGATTTTTTTATAACATTTTTAGAAGAAATAATTGTCATTGTTCTATATTTTTCTTTTCTATAGTTAGAATAAGAAACATATTTTATATCAGTATCAATTTTTGAATTTGATATTTCTATAAAAAACGAATTTGCAAATGTATTAACATATTCTTCACCTTGTTCCAATAACGCAGTATAAACTTCATTTTCATTAAAATTAATAGTAGCATCTTTTTCATACACAAAGAAATTCCTACTTATATCTTCTTTGGTTAATTTGTAATCATCACTATAAATTAAGTTAGCATTTTCATAATTTGGGAAAGCATAATAAAATTTACTATATTTATAATTTAAATTTTGAATAACATTTTCAATTTCTTTTTTAGAAATGTTTTTATATAAATTACCATTTTTATTTAAATTATTAAGGCTTAGTCTATTATTTAATGCAATTAAAACTTTGCCATCTTTTTTTAGATAGTCAAACGCAATTTTTAGCTTTTGAACGAACTCTTCTTCAAGAGCATATTTACCAAAAAGAATAATGTAATCATATTTTGTTCCTTTAATTGTACTCGCATCATTTTGGTAATTATCAAATTTTTCTATTTTTAGTTCGAGTTCATCTAAAAAATCATCTATATTCTCACCTAAATTTAAAATGGAACAATTATTTTTAAATGGGTACCATAATAATATATTTTTCCTAAATTCAATTAATTCAGGTTCCATTTATATTCTCCTTTAAAACTAAATTTTATGAACTTTAATATCTGAATCTAATCTAACAATTCCAACTGTGTTTTTGGTAGTTATAATTTCAATTAAAAGTGCATCATATTTTCTACTTAATACTTCTAGCTCTCCATTTAAATTAAATCTTGTACAACTAAATGATAATGTGTATTTCCCAACTGCAATAGGTAATTTTTGTTTAAATTCAGCTACAACAATATCTCCTTTTTTGAATTCACCAGTTAAAACCTTTTCAATTTGAGAATTTGTTCCTGCAATATCATTTCCATTAAAATCTTTTACTGTCATTGTAAATATTGGATCTTTTACTGTTTTATTAAATCTTACTTTTGATTTTAAAATAACAGTATCAGCATTATCAACAACATTTATTGGATTTCCATCTAAGTCGAAAATTCCATAATCTATTACATCTGCATCTTTATTTCCATATTCTATGATATTAGGATTTTGATTAAACTTTTCTTTCCATACTTCTGAATCTTCAATTTTTGCTTCTGAGCTTTCAATTTCTTCTTTAATTTTTTCTTCTTTTTCTATGTCTTCTGTGCTTAATCCAACAATAATTTTTTTATATCTATTAACACCATCTTTAACCGTACCATCAAATGTTTTTCTACCATTTTCAAGAATTATAGTTCTATTGCAATTTTTAAGAACATCTGCAACATTATGAGTAACAAATATTATTGTCTTTCCCTTTTTCTTAAATTGCTCAAATTTTTTAAAACATTTAAGTTGAAATGCCATATCTCCAACAGATAACACTTCATCAACAATTAAAATATCTGGATCAACATTTATAGCGCAAGCAAATGCTAATCTTGCAAACATACCTGAAGAATATGTTTTTACTGGCTGAGATAAGTGTTCACCTATATCTGCAAAATCAATAATTTCTTGTTCTTTTGCTTTTATTTCTTCATTTGTTAATCCCATTATTTGGCCATGCTGATATATATTTTCATATCCAGTTAAATCTGGATTAAATGCTGCTCCTAGTTCCAATAACGAACTTATTTTTCCATGAATTTCAACATTACCTTCAGTAGGACTAACTACACCTGTAATAATTTTTAATAAAGTAGACTTTCCTGCACCATTTTTTCCTAAAATACCTAATACTTCACCTTTTTTTAGTTCTAAATTTAAATTATCTAATGCTCTGAAAGTACCATGTTTACTATATCTAGGTAAAATAGTCTCAAGCAGTCTATCTTTTTTTCTATTATACATTTTATATTCTTTTACCAAATTTGTAATTTTGATTACTATATCTGAATCACTCATATTTTTCCTTTCTTTGGGGAGCCATTGGGGACGTTTCTATTTGGGACAAAATGTCCAAGTTGGACCATATCTTATAACTAATGCAACACCTTTGCGATTACTGGCATATTTAATATTAAAAAATTCTTCACATTATACATAAAATTTTCGTATTTATAAAGTTTAAAGAATAGAAACCATCCTCTAAAATTAATATATTTCTTTTTTTCCAGCATTTCATAATACTGTAATGCTTTTTTATTTAAAACTTTATATTTTTCATTTTCAAATTTATCTTCATTTTCAATAAAAGTTTTAAAATGTTCTTTTTTTACTGTAATAAAAAGATTTCTAATTTCATCAATTGAATTTAATTCATCTGTTTTTTTCTTTGAACCAATTCTATTATTTTTATGCTGTCTATATTTTATTAAAGGTTCTTTAATACTTACAATTTTACTTTTTTGACTTACAATCAAAGTTATCCAATAATCATGTAATACATATTTGCTTGAATTTGGAAGTGGCAAAATATCTTTTATAAACTCTTTTCTTGATATTATAGTACATCCAGTAACATAATTATTTAAATAAAAACTTTCAAATGTATTATATTTATTAGCTCTTTTAGTAAATCCTTTTAATTTCCAGTATGATTCATAAATCACATTTAAGTTTTCATCTACAACCTCTAAATCAGAATATACTAGTCCTGCACCTGTTTTTTCTAGTTTATTAACAGATTTTTCAATCTTTTCTTCTTTCCAGATATCATCTTGATCTGATAGCATATAATACCTATTTTCAACTTTATTTAATAGAAACTCAAAATTTTTTACAACACCTAAATTATTCTCTTGGTAAAACACTTCAATTCTATTATCTATTTTCTTATATTTTTCTAAAATATCTTTTGTTGAATCAGTAGAGCTATCATCTGATATTAAAAGCCTAAAATTAGTATATGTTTGAGATAATATACTATCTAGTTGGGCCTCAAGATATTTTTCACCATTATATGTTGCAAGTAATATATCTACTTTTTCCATTAATTATACCTTTCATAATTATAATACATCTGCAAAATCTTTTTTAGATTTTTTAAATACATAATTTCCCCATATAAAAATTACAATTGTTACACACCAGAATATTATTGTAAATATAAAATTATTTTCTGTTATTATTGCTGATTTTTCCATAAAAGCTCCTCTAAAGCCTTCTACTAAATATGCAAATGGAAAACACTTAAAAAATTTCACATACTTTTCAGGTAACATGCTTAAATTCCATATTATAGGCGTAAACCACATAAAAAGTTGCATTAGTATTGTAAGTAATTGAGCAAAGTCAGGGACTAAAGTTGTAAGTGCAGATGTAAACCTTGTTAATGCGATTATAAAACAAAATAAACAAAATAAAATATATATAACATTTAGAAAATTCGGAATATAGCCATAAATTGATGATACTATAATTGAAATCAATATTAAAAATAATCCAACAAAACATGATGAAGCAAGTGATATAATCGGAATTATATCTACTGGAAAAACAACTTTTTTTACTAAATAACTATAATTTCTAATTGAGTTACTAGCATTTAAAATCGCATCTTGGCAAAACATCCAAATTGACATTCCTGGCAAAAACCATACAACATAAGGGTATTCACCTGAACTACCAGTTCTTAATATAAATTGAAATACAATGACATATGTAAGCATAAATACAAAAGGCTGTGCAAATCCCCAAATAGATCCAAGACCAGTATTTGCAAATCTATTCCTAAAATCATTTTTCCCAAGTTGAACAACTAATTTTCTATTCTTAAAAAGTATTTTAAAAAAATCCATATTTTATCCTTTTCTTATAAACAAATTTCGTCGTAATTATATCATTAGACTGGGTAAATATCAATATTTTAAATGTGTATTCTTTGTGAATTTGCAGAAAAAAACTACTAGAATTAATCTTTTAAATTCTAGTAGTTTTTTACATTAATTATTATTTTTTTCAAAATTCCAACTATCTCTACATATATCTTCAAGTGTTTTTTCTGTTTTCCAACCTAATTCTTTATATGCTTTTTCAGCATCTGCATAATATTCTGGTAAATCTCCTTCTCTTCTTCCTGTTATTTTATAATTTACTTTTACTCCATTTACTTTTTGAAATGTATTTACAAGTTCTAGTACACTTGCACCTTTTCCAGAACCTAGATTATAAATATTCAATCCTTTAGGCGCATTCTGCAGAGCTTTAACATGGCCTTTTGCTAAATCTACAACATGAATATAATCTCTAATTCCTGTTCCATCTGGTGTAGGATAATCATTTCCATATACACTTAATATCTCCAATTTTTTTGATGCAACTCTCATAACATATGGCATTAAATTATTTGGAATACCATTAGGTGATTCACCAATTAAGCCACTTTCATGAGCACCTACTGGATTGAAATATCTTAAAATTGTTATATTCCATGTATTATCAGAAGCATACAAATCTTCAAGCATTTTTTCAATCATAGCTTTAGTAGTCCCATAAGGATTAGTTGTTTTTCCTCTACCAACGCTTTCAGCATATTTTGTTAGCCCCTGATCTCCATATACTGTTGCAGAAGAGCTAAAAATAAAGTTTTTAACATTGTGCTTTTTCATTACCTCTAAAAGATTTATTGTTGATATTAAATTATTTGAATAATACATTAATGGTTCTCTTACAGATTCTCCTACTGCTTTAAATCCTGCAAAATGAATTACGGCATCAATTTTCTCACTATTAAATATTCTTTCGACTTCTTCCTTATCTGTTAAATCTTTTTTATATAATTTAACTTTTTTATTTGTTATTTGTTCAATTTTATCTAATACACTTTCTTTACTATTATATAGATTATCTACAATAATAACTTCCATTCCTTCATTTAATAGTTCAACAGATGTATGTGAACCAATAAACCCAAGTCCACCAGTAACTAATATTCTCATCATTATTCCTCCAAGATATATTTTTTCTTTCACATTTTAACATATATTTTAGAAAAAATAAAGATTATAAACTTGAAGTTTTAAATTCAACATTATTTAAAATATTTTGTATAAGTGTTAAATCAATAGTATAGTTTTTGCCTTCATTTTCAATTCTTACAAAATTAGGTTCACCTTCATCAATTTCACTTACATTATCATCACTATTAGTACTGATTTGAGCATTATATGATGTGTTTTTTAATGAAGAATCATATTTATTAAATAAATTTAATTTATAACAATTATATATTTAAGAAAAATGTAAATTAAGTCTTTTTAGCAAGCTTATTTCAAATAATTCTTTACTATTTCTAAATCATCATATGTTGTTATTTTTATATTAGAATAATCTCCATCAATTATTTTAACCTTATAATTTTCTTTCTCAAGTAACGAACAATCATCAGTAGCACCTTCACTTCCATATTTTTCATGAACACTTAACAATATTTTTCTATCAAAACATTGTGGTGTTTGAATTTGCCATGTATTTATCCTATTTGTTGTTTCTTTTACTATACCTGAATCATCAGAAACCTTAATTGTATCTTTTGCCTTTACGCCTATTGTAACACCTTTATAATTCTCCATTTCTTCTATACATTTTTCTATGTATTCTTCTTTAATTAATGGTCTTGCACCATCTTGTATAATCACAATATCTGAATCAGCAAATTTTATACAATTATAGGCTGATTCCATTCTTGTTTTACCTCCAAGAATTATTTTAATATCTTTACTAATATTTTCAGCCTCAATTATTTTTTTTATTTCTTCTATTTCACTTTCTTTAGCTGCTACCAATATATTATCAATCTTATTATTATTAGCAAACATATTCAGACTATATGCAAGTACAGGTTTATTATTAATTTTTTCAAAATTCTTATTCCTATTTTTCCCAAATCTTATACTATTTCCAGCAGCCAAGATTATTCCAGTAATTTTCTTTGAGGCATCTTTTTTATTCAATACTTACACTTCCATTCTAATTAAAATATTATAATAATTAAAAAAAATATTGTAACATATATTTTTTTTAAAATAAAGTGCAACTTCTATTCTTGTTTAAACTCTTTAATTATCCATTTAATAACTTCTTTTTTTATTTCCATATATTCTTCTTTTTCAAATTGCATATTTGCAATACAATATCTTCTATTTGAAATATGTGAGCAAAACATACATTCATATAAAGAATTGGCATCTTGTATAAATAATGAATTACTTATTTTAGCTGAGCATATTACACTATAACTGTTTGAACAATTCGCAGAATCATCTACTCTAATACAATAATTGCAATTTGAACTTCTTTGGCATGCTAACACATATGATGAATCTAAAACACCATCAGAAAAAATTATATTTTTACAATTCCTACAATCTTGACTTCTATAAACATTTTCAGAACTATATATTGTATCACTCTTGGAAACATTAATACTATCATAATTTCTTTCAGTTGTTGTATAATTTATTTTATTCCAACATTTAATTATTTCATCAAGAGAATTTAAATTTTTTTTGTGCCTCATCCATCCTTTATATTCATCATACTTTTCCATATTCGTTTGACTAATGTATTTATTTGAATTTATTGAAGACGCCCATGTTTCTTTTCCATCAACTGCATCTATAACTCTATTTGGAAGCCTTATATCAAAAGCCAATTCGTTTAATACTTCATCTATTGTTAATATACATTTCTGATTAAATATTCCCAAAAATATTTCTTCTAAAACTACTTTTACACTTTTTTCATTCATTTTCAAAATTCACCTTCTTTCGTGAGCTAGAATTTTGTTTCATCAGATTATTTAATGAAATTGATGTATTTGTATCTACATTAAAAATCTTTTCTTTTATATTATTAACTTTTTCTATTATTTTTTTATTATAATTAGTATTTTTATTTCTCGGAACAGATATAAAATCTAATGTTTTTCCTTTAAAACTAGATAACATTCTACCATCTTTTGAAACTCTAACAACACACTCTCTATTACTTAATTCTGTAAGCATTTTTAATCTATTAAAAATAGAGTTTTTTACAGCCATTTCCATCTGCATATTTTTTTCTAATATAATAGCATCTAATCTTGAAACTCTAAATGTAAAGCAATTTACTACATTAGTAAATATTGATTTTTGCAAATTTTCACTTATTTGATCAAAAAACTGTCCCGCCAGAATAAGTGATAAATTATATTTTCTTGCTTCAGATAAAAACCTGATAAGTATTGGATTTTCTATTAATGCAACTTCATCAATAACTAATATTATATGCTCATCAAAACTATGAGACTGAACTAATTGCAATATTTGTTGCATTGCAAATCCAGCTATTGTTTTTGTAACACTTAATCCTAAAGAAGTTTGATCTAGAGATATAATAGATAAAAAATTATTTTTTATAATATTTTTTAAATATATATTTGAACTAGTGTTATTAAGTGCTGGAATCATTTCCAATTCATCAATAAATGAAACAATTGGAGCAATTGCTTCTTGATATGATTTAGTTTTTAACTCATTAAAATCTGTTCTGAAAAATTCTACAATGTTTGGGTTTATTGTATCTTCTAGTCTTTTTA